>DRMK01000220.1 GCA_011322575.1 Gammaproteobacteria bacterium | reverse complement strand
TGGCAAGGCGCACGCTGACCACATTGGAGAAGCTGGTGATCTGATGGGCTGCCACATAACGATCCGCCACCCCGTCTCCGTTCCCGTCCTCCCCATAGGCGATCTGGATATTCTCCACCCCTTCCACCAGCTCTTGGGCATTGCCATTGCCAACTTTCCGGTAGAGAGAGGGCACCGTGATGCCATCCCGGGAATTTCGTTTTACGAAAAATGCCACCGTGCGTGCCTCGAACAGGGTGCTGTCGGCCTTGGTGAACGAAACGGTACTGTTGTTTTCTCCCACCCAGCTTGTACCGGAGGCATCGGGTATGGTAAGGACTCCGCCGGAAAGTGTCGGGGTGGCGATGGTGAAAAGGCGTGCCCGCTCACAGTCGGAGATGATCACCTGATCGTTGGGGCACAGGCCGCTGTATCTGGTGCTCCCATCGGAGCAGCTGTTTGCCTCCAGGGATATGTTGTTTACCAGTACGTTACTGTTGAGCTGTTTGTCGCTGGCCAGTGCCAGTCCCGCACCATGCGCGTAACGTACTACGACCACGTCCGAGTCGGGAGCAAACTGGATGCCGTTGAGAGGGGGGGGAGGTGGCGTACCGTCCCAGCTGGTGGAGGCGGAATCCATGGTAAAGGGGGTATCTGGGGCGGTGCCTTGAGCCTCGTAGCCTTCGATAGCAACCGCAAAGTTGTCCAGATAGCCGGTTCCGACATCCAGGTATTCGGCGTCTATGCTGCTGGTGTGTCTGCACCCGAGATAGCCGGCGTTGCGGATCTCTCCATCCAGAAGATGCAGAGCGTAGCGGCTGTTCTCCTGCATGCGCGCCAGCTCCTCCTGCAGCGCTGAGGCGCGCTTGGTCTTGATGAATACGTTACCTATGCCGGCAATCACGATCATACCCACCGCGATGGCGACCATCATCTCCACCAAGGTGAAGCCATGCGGCCAGGCGGCGGGGGGATGGCACCTCGTTCTCATGGCTGTACCGTAAAAGTGAGGCATTTCAGATCCACGCTGGGGTCGCCGCTGCAGGAGGTTCCGGTCGCGCCGCTGCGCTCCTGGTCCCACATCACCGTAATAGTGAATCCCGCTCCGTTGTTCTGGACGGTCCCGGTTCCCGAGGGGAGGGCTCTTGCTACCGCCGCCAGCCACTCCCCGCTGTCCAGTTGGGCGATCTCGGCTGGAGTGCAGCTGTTACTTGTGCCGTAACAGGACGGTACTGTGGTGGCCGGCCCGGAAATGCCGTCGTAGAGGTTGCTGGATACCCCTGGTCGATTGGCGCGCAGACGCTCCGCCATGTCCCTGGCGAGCTGGGTGGCGATGGTGTTCTGATCCGCCACATGACTGTCGCGTAGAGCGGATGCCTGCAGCGCGGCCAGCCCCAGCAGGCTGACCGAGAAGATCAACAGTGCCACCATCACCTCCACCAGGGTGAAACCATGCTGGTCGCTTGTATGTCCACCTGTACGCATTATGTAAAAGTTGTGTGTCGAGTTCGGTTCCGCCTTCCGATCGGCATTTTTTGTCCATCCGGTTGCGGCCGATCCGGTCGCCACGGAGAACCGCTCCAAATGTCGCAAACGGTGCCAACCTGCTGAATAAACAGATGTTTGTGCGAAGCACAGAGAGTTGAACCAAACATCGCTCGCTTTCCCGCTGCGCCATGTTTAACATCGGCCGTGGCGTAGAGTGACTTTAGATATGCAGATGGACTGTCTGATCGTGGGTGGCGGACTGATCGGCATGCTGTGCGCCCGCATGCTGTCGGATGCGGGTGCCGCCGTTTGCCTGGTTGAAAAAGGAGAGGCAGGACGCGAGGCTTCTTGGGCGGGAGGAGGCATCCTCTCGCCCCTCTATCCGTGGCGCTATCCTGCCGCTGTAACCGCGCTGGCTCGCCATAGCCAGCAGGAGTACCGGGAGCTCGCCCAGCGGCTGCTGGATGAGACCGGGGTGGATCCCCAGTGGCAACGCAGCGGTCTGTTGATTCTGGATGAGGAGGAGCGGGAGCAGGCCAGCTCATGGGCCCGGGAAACCGGGGTCGTGCTGGAACGGCTGAGCGGAGCGGCGCTCTCTGCGTGCGAGGCAGGGCTGGATCCCGCCTGGCGGCGCGCTCTCTGGATGCCACAGGTGGCTCAGCTGCGCAATCCACGCCTGCTGCAGGCGCTGCTCGGGAGTCTGCGGCTGCGCGGGGTGAAGCTCAGAGAGCACACCAGAGTGACGCGCCTGGTGGTGCGCCGGGGGCGAGTCCTGGGGGTGGAGGCGGGCGGAGACAGGCTGCCTGCTGATCGGGTGGTTCTGGCAGCGGGCGCCTGGAGCGGCCTGCTCCTTCCCGAGCTGCGCGGCCGCGTGGAGCCGGTGCGGGGTCAGATGATCGCGTTTCGTGCCAGGCCCGGTGCCCTGTCGCGCATCGTGTTGCACTCCGGGCAGTATGTCATCCCCCGGCGTGACGGGTTGGTCCTGGCCGGCAGCACGCTGGAGCGGTGCGGGTTCAATAAGGGCACCACCACTTCCGCCCGGCGACAGCTGCGGGACGCGGCGGTGCGCATGATTCCGGCACTTGCCGATGCTCCAATTACTTACCACTGGGCCGGGTTGCGCCCCGGCTCGCCGGAGGGTGTCCCGTTCATAGGCGAGCATCCCAGTGTCGCCGGCCTGTTCATCAATAGCGGCCACTACCGCAACGGTGTGGTGACCGGGCCGGCATCGGCGCGGCTCATGGTGGATCTGATTACCGGCGGGAAACCACTTGTAAATCCTGAACCTTATGGTATATTAGAATAAGCATTTTTTCTTAAATAGATTCCGTTCAAGTCTGCCTATATACTTGATGCATCAGGCAGAAAACGTTCTGAAACCGGGTCGAACCGGGGGGAATAGCAACAATGAGCCAACAACAACCAACGACCGAAGAGGTGATCCGTCGCCTGCAGAAGCACGGAGTGAATCCAACCCGGCAACGCATCGACGTTGCCAGGGTGCTGTTCGCCCGTCCCCAGCATCTCTCTGCAGAAGAGATCCTGCACTCCACCAGGAAGCTGGGGGCGCGCATCTCCAAGGCCACCGTGTACAACACCCTTGCCCTGTTTTCGAGCAAGGGGCTGGTGCGGGAGATCATAGTCGACCCCAGCCGGGTGTTCTACGACTCCAACCCCACAGCGCACCATCACTTCTACAACATCGATACCGGCGAGTTGCTGGATTTCGACGCCACCCAGCTACAGCTGCGCAACATGCCCCATCTGCCACCGGGCACCGTGGCGGACGGGGTGGATGTGGTGATACGGATCCGCAACGCCTCCCTTCAATAGTCGTTGTCGTCACCTCGCGGTTTTGCGGGGGACTGTTCCCGTTGTTCGGCCGGTCCCATACTGGGCCAGGGGCTGAACGGATAGGGCAGGTCGTCGCTGACCCAGGTGAGATAGTTCACCACCTGGCGGAGATATACGCCCAGATCGTTGGCGAACTCCAGCAGCCTGCGGTTGGTATCGCCTGTGAACAGCTTGATAAGGAACTGAAAGAGCGTTACGGCATAGAGCAGAAACTCTGCTACGTTGAATACCATTAAAAACAGTATTGTCGGTACCAGGCGTTTCCAGGTATCCAGGGCAAAAGGGGTGGATTGGTTGGTTGGGTCCTTGTCGTTCATGGTGCGGTTCCTCCGTCCGACGCAAGAGAGCTGGATAGCAAATTCTACTATATTGGCCCGGCGGGAACGTTTTCTTGACCCGGCGCGGTGCAGCTGCTAGATTTGCGCGGAGAACGGGAGGCTTGCCAACCCCCTGGCGCAGGCGGCGGCAGAACCGCGTCCGTTCCGCGAAATGGGGAGCGGAAAAGAGAAGATTCGGCTGGGGGGTGTATGAAGGGGGGCGTGACTCCGCCTGTCGGCGGTTAGCAGACTCTCTGGGCAACATCGAGCAAAAGCGGCTGCGGTAGGCCGTACAGAGGCCCGTCCAATATTTTTCTCCTTTGTTACAATGGTTGCACGGTTGGCCCGTGCGGTTGGGACGAACTGAAAGTGGAACGCTACGAAGAGACCAAGAGCCTGAGAGATTATCTGGCCATTCTGCGCCGCAGAAAGTGGCCCATGTTGCTGATCGCTGCGCTGGTTTTCACCGTTGGCGTGGTGGTTGCCCTGACGTTGCCCCCTGTCTACCGTTCCACCGGCATGGTGCTGGTGGAGTCGCAGGATGTGCCCCAGGAGCTGATTCGCAGTACCGCGGGCAGCTATGTGGCGCGGCGCATCGATGCCCTTGCACGCAATGTCATGACACGCGCCAATCTACTCAAGGTCATCGAACGACACGATCTCTATGCAGAGAGCAGAAAGAGGCAACCGGTCGAGACCATCGTGGCCCAGATGCGCAAGAAGATCGAGCTGAAGACCATAAGTGGCGATGGAAGGAAGGTTGGCAAGAGGAGAGCGGGTGAAGCGGTCGCTTTCGAGCTGTCTTTCGAACATACCGATCCGGCTGTAGCCCAGCGGGTCACCGAGGAGCTTATCTCCATGTTCATCTCCGAGAACGTGAAACAGCGCACCAGGAGGGCCTCCGAAGCCACCAGCTTTCTGAGCCGGGAGGTGGAACGGCTGGAGGGCCAGCTGGCGGATGTGGAGGGCAAGATCGCCGAATTCAAGCAGAAGAACGTGGGCAAACTGCCGGAGCTTGCCCAGATGAACCTGCGCAATATCGAGGGCACCAGACGGACCCTGGACAGTATCTCGCGTGAGCTGCGTTCCCTGGAGGAGCGTCGCTACTATCTGCAGGGGCAGCTGGCGCAGACCAAGCCACATGCGGCAGTGCGCGACGACGAAGGCAGGATGGTGCTGGAGAAAGAGGATCGGCTACGGGTATTGCGCAGCGAGTATGAGAGCGCCCTCTCCCTCTATGACTCCAGCCATCCGGACGTAAAGCGCCTGAAGCGGGAGATCGAGGCGCTGGAACGCGAGCGGGGGCGTAGCAGCTCCGTGGGCGCGCGGCGGGCACCTGACAATCCCGCCTACATCTCCCTGCAGACCCAGCTCCGGGCGGTGAACAGTGACATCAACTCTCTGCGGTCCCAGCGCCAGAAGCTGCGGGCCACCATCGCCGAGTATGAGAGGAAACTGGAGGCGACCCCCCAGGTGGAACGGGAGTACACCACGCTGCTGCGTGATCGGGACAGCATCCTGAAGAGCTACCAGGAAACCCGCGCCAAGCTGCGCCGGGCCCAGATGGCCCAAGAGCTGGAGCAGGAGAGCAAGGGGGAACGGCTTACGGTGCTGGAGTCTCCGCAGCTTCCGCAGAACCCGGTCAAGCCCAATCGCCCCGCCATCATGTTTTTGGGACTGCTGCTCTCCCTGGCCTGTGCGGTGGCCTATGCTGCAATTGCCGAGGCCTTGAGTAGCACCATCAACAGCCGCCACGACCTGATCAGAATGATGGGGGAGCCGCCCCTGGGGGTGGTTCCGTACATCAAGGTCAAATAGCGCTCCCCGTGGCGGGAGCGCCGCTTTGCGGCCGTTCCTGATCGGGATTCGGGTCGGCCGCCTGTCATCTGGTTGGAAAGAGTTCATGCTTCTCGAGTTCACCAAGATGCACGGGCTGGGAAACGACTTCGTGGTCGTCGATGCCGTCAACCAGTCATTCCACCCCGACAGCGAGCAGGTGCGTGCCATCGCCGATCGGCACTTCGGCGTCGGCTGCGACCAGCTGTTGCTAGTGGAGCGGGCGCAGCATCCCGGGGCCGATTTCCGCTACCGCATCTTCAACGCCGATGGCGTGGAGGTGGAGCAGTGCGGCAACGGTGCGCGCTGTTTCGCCCGCTTCCTGCGGGAGCGCGGTCTGTGGAGCGGGGATCGCATACGGGCGGAGACCCGGGCGGGGATCATCACCCTGCGGATCGAGCCGGATGGCCAGGTAACGGTCGCCATGGGTGTGCCGCGTTTCCAACCTGAACAGATCCCCTTTCTGGCCGCCGGGCGCCGCGACAGGTACCGCCTGGATCTGGATGGAACCAGCGTTGTCATCGGGGTGGTTTCGATGGGTAATCCCCATGCGGTACTGCAGGTGGATGATGTGCGGGAGGCCCCGGTTGCCGGGCTGGGGGCCGCCATCGGTGCCAGCCGGGAGTTTCCGCAGGGGGTGAACGTGGGCTTCATGCAACCGGTGAGCGGGGAGCGGATCCGCCTGCGGGTGTTCGAGCGGGGCGTGGGGGAAACCCTGGCCTGCGGCAGCGGCGCCTGTGCCGCCATGGTGGTGGCTCGCCAATGGGGCCTGGTTGATGATAGAGTTATGGTGGAGCTTCCCGGCGGTTCGCTGCAAATCCGTTGGGAGGGCGGAGAGAGCCAGGTATTCATGACCGGGCCGGCCACCACGGTGTTCGAAGGACGGATGGAGCTATGAGCAGCGAACTGAAGCAGCCGCTGAGCGAGGAGATAGGGGAGAAGCAGGTGGTGGACTACCTGCGCCACCACGCCGATTTCTTTCAGCGGCACAAGGATCTGCTGGCGGAGATGAGCCTCTCCCACCAGAGCGGTGCGGCGGTCTCCCTGATCGAGCGGCAGGTGCAGGTGCTGCGCGAGCAGCGGCAACAGCTGAAAAACCGGCTGGCCGCCCTGATCCATAACGCCCAATACAACGAGGAGCTCAGCCGGCGCCTGCACGAGCTCACCCTGGCGCTGCTCGAGGCCGGCGATCTGGAACAGCTGGTAGCGCTGCTACGCAAGCGCCTGCTGGAGCGGTTCAACGCGGATTCCGTGGAGATACGGCTGTTCCACACCGCCTCTACGGGAGGCGGTGGCTGGTCTCCCCGCTTCGAGGAGCTGTTTGCCGCTCCCGAGCCGCTGCGCGGGCAGCTGCCGCGGGAGCTGTTGACGGAGCTGTTCGGCGAGGGGGTGGACGATATCGCCTCGGCGGCGGTAATTCCCCTGGGGGATGGGGAGCGCCGGCTCGGAGTCCTTGCCCTGGGCAGCTACGATCCCGAGCGGTTCCACAGGCACGCCGGCGCGATGTTTTTGCGCTCCCTCGGCGAGATCCTGACCGGGGTGATGAAGCTTCATCTCTCCCATGAAGCTGATTGACTCCTTCATCTCCTATCTGCAAACCGAACGGCGCTGCTCTCCCCATACCCGGCAAAACTACCGGCGCGATCTCGTCCGTATCAAGGAGTTCTGTACGGCCCGCGCCATTTCCGACTGGCGCTCCCTGGATGTACATGCGGTGCGAGCCTATGCCGCCAGCCGGCATCGCCAGGGGGTGAGCGGCCGTACCATAGCCAGGGAACTATCCTCGCTGCGCAGCTTCTACCGCTTTCTGCTGAGCGAGGGGGAGGTTGGCAGTAATCCGGCCGCGGAGGTCAGCGCCCCCAAGGCGCCGCGCAGGCTCCCGGAGCCACTGGATGTGGACCAGGTGGCACGGCTGCTGGATGGTGGGGGGGGCGATCCGCTGGCGCGGCGGGATCTGGCGATAATGGAGCTGCTCTACTCCTCGGGGCTGCGCCTCTCCGAGCTGACCGGCCTCGATCTGGCCCATCTGGATCTGCGCGAGGGGCTGGTGCAGGTTACCGGCAAGGGGAGCAAGGGGCGTATCGTTCCGGTGGGACGGGCCGCCCGTGCCGCCCTGGAGGGGTGGCTGGCGCTCCGCGATCGCTGGGCGGGGGCGGGCGAGAACGCCCTGTTCGTGGGCCGGCACGGCAGGCGTCTCGGGCAGCGGGCGGTGCAGAAGCGGCTGCGGCGCTGGGGGGTGGAGCAGGGCCTCTCCGGCAGGTTGCATCCCCACCTGTTGCGCCACTCCTTTGCCAGCCATCTGCTTGAGTCCAGCGGCGATCTACGGGCGGTGCAGGAGCTGCTGGGACACGCCGACATAGGTACCACCCAGATCTATACTCATCTCGATTTCCAGCATCTGGCCACGGTCTACGACACCGCCCATCCGCGCGCGCGCAGGAAGGGGTGATTGCCGCTCCGGCAACCGTCTGCCGCTTCCAGACCCCGTTGCTCTCGTCCAAGCTCCTGATTTGACCGCAAATCTCCGCATGGCATGCCTATTGCTAAATCCATGGCAAAAGAGTTCTGGAGGGTACCATGGGAATTGATTTGGACAGAGTGCTGGGCCCCAACCAGCGGGCGCTGGCACTGCTCAACCGGCGCAGCGAGATCCTGGCCGCCAACCTGGCCAATGCCGATACCCCCGGTTACAAGGCGCGTGATGTGGATTTCCGCGCCCTGCTGGACGAGGCGGCCAGTAGCCGCCAGCGGCTGCCGCTGACCGTTACCCGGCCGGGGCATTTACAACCGGGGGGCGGCGATGGGCAGTCTGGCGGGCTGCTCTACAGGGTACCTCATCAGCCCGCGTTGGACGGCAACACGGTGGAGGCGGCCGAAGAGCAGGTGCGCTTCTCCGAGAACGCCATGCGCTATCTGGCGGAGGTGCGCTTCGCCAGTGGCAAGGTGCGCAGCATCAAACAGGCCATCAAGGGAGAGTAATCATGTCATTGTTCAAAGTGTTCGACATCTCCGGATCCGGCATGACCGCGCAGAGCCTGCGCCTGAACATAACCGCCAGCAATCTGGCCAATGCCGATGCGGTCAGCAGCAGCGAGGATCGCACCTACCGGGCCCGTGAGCCGGTCTTTGCGGCGATCTACGATCGCCAGCACCACGGGGAGGCCAGTACCGGCGTGAAGCTGGCCGCGGTGGTGGAGAGCCAGGCCCCCCTGCAGCGGGAATACCGGCCGGACCATCCCATGGCCAACGAGGAGGGCTACGTCTTCAAGCCCAACGTGGATGTGATCGAGCAGATGGCCAACATGATCTCGGCATCCCGCTCCTACCAGAGCAATGTGGAGGTGTTCAACACCTCCAAGAAGATGTTGATGCGCACCCTGAGCATGGGCCAGTAACGAGTAAGGGGTATTAGAGCCATGAGTATAGACAACACCACTGGAGTCAGCTGGGAGAGCCTTGGCCTGAACCGCCCGGAGGAGAAGGGTCGCAAGGAGGATGTGGGCCAGGAGCAGTTTCTGGAGCTCATGCTGGCCCAACTGCAGAACCAGGACCCGTTGCAGCCGATGGAGAACGGCGAGTTTCTCAGCCAGATGGCCCAGTTCAGTTCCGCCAAGGGGATTCAGGAGATGAGCCTGTCGCTGGAGTCGTTTACCCAGTCCCTGACCTCCAGTCAGGCGCTGCAGGCCTCGTCGTTGATCGGGCGGCAGGTGCTGGTGCCGGGTGAGATAGCGTGGCTCGAGGAGGGCAGCGGCGGGATCAGCGGTGCGGCCCGGCTGCCCGGCGGCGCCAGTGACGTGGTTCTTTCCGTCTATGATGCCAGCGGGGCGCTGGTGCAACGTATCTCCTACGGCCCCCAGGAGGCTGGGCAGTTCCGCTTCAGCTGGGATGGCACCGGTTCCGACGGCCAGCCGGTGGCCCCCGGCCACTACCGGATCGGGGTGGAGATGCGCTCCGGGGAGGAGAGTCGCGCCGCGGAAACCATGCTGGTCTCGCGGGTGGAGAGCGTGACCCTGGGCAAGGGCGGGCAGGGCGTGACCCTGAACCTGGCCGGACTGGGGAGCGCCAGCATGTCGGAGGTCCGGGAGATCATGTAGTCCCGGTTCCGCGCGGGTTTCGTTCAAGATTCAAGCAGAGGGGAGTCGTAACATGTCGTTTCGAGTAGCACTTAGCGGCCTGAATGCCGCGTCCAAAGATCTTGCCGTCACCGGCAACAACATCGCCAACGTCAGTACCACCGGCTTTAAGCGTTCCCGGGCGGAATTCGTGGATGTCTACGCGGCTTCCTACCAGGGGATCAGCCGTCTGCAGAGCGGCAGCGGGGTACGGGTGGCGCAGATCCAGCAGCAGATGTCCCAGGGGAGCGTGGAGTACACCGACAACAACCTGGATCTGGCCATCAACGGCAAGGGGTTCTTCGTGCTGTCCGACAACGGCACCCGGGTGTACAGCCGCGCCGGAGCCTTCGCACCGGACAAGGATGGGTACGTGGTCAACAGCCAGCAGCAGCGCTTGCAGGTGAATCCGGTAAACGATGACGGCTCCTTCAACACCGGGGTGATCGCCGACCTGCAGCTATCCACCAGCGAGGGTCCACCGAGAGCCACCACAGAGATCGAGGTGGGAATCAATCTGGATTCTGAGGCCCAAGTGGTGGATACCACGCTCTACCCGGCGTTCGATCCCACCGATCCCAATACCTACACCTACTCCACCTCGGTGACCACTTACGATTCGCTGGGCTCCAGCCATCTGGCCACCATGTACTACCGCAAGACCGGTGCCAACAACTGGGAGGTCTATACCACCCTCACCGACAAAACCGACTCCGATGTGCCGGCCGGGGGTGACGGGCTGGCGGAGGCAGCCACCCTGCCAGGTGGCGCCAACAACCAGATCTCCGGACCCTACAATCTCGTGTTCACGCCGGACGGGACGGTGGATACCACGGCCAGTTCTACCTTGCCCCTCTCCTACAGCTGGAACATCGAGAACGGTGCCGTGACCACCCTGGATTTTACCGTGGACTACAGCAGTTCCACCCAGTACGCACGCGATTCGGGGGTCAACGCCGTCAGCCAGAACGGTTTCACCACCGGGCTGCTCACCGGGATCGACATCGACGATAAAGGGGTGGTGTTTGCCCGCTATACCAATGGTAACGACAAGGCGCTGGGGCGGGTGGTACTGGCCAGTTTCGCCAACCCGCAGGGGTTGCAGCCCGATGGTGACAGCGCCTGGCTGCAGACGTTCGGCTCGGGTGAGCCCCTGTTTGGTGAGCCTGGTTCGGCGAGCCTGGGTCTGATCCAGTCCGGGGCGCTGGAGGCTTCCAACGTTAATCTGAGCGAGGAGCTGGTGAACCTGATCGTGGCGCAGCGCAACTTCCAAGCCAACGCCCAGACCATCACCGTCAATGACACCATCACCCAGACCATAATCAACATGCGTTAGCAGCCTATTACTGTGGGGCACAGGGAGGTGCCGCTGTCATTTGGTTAGTGGGTCTTCCCCAAATCGTGTGGGTAAAATGGCAATTCATCCTTGACAGGCGGAATGCACGCCGGAAGATGGTCGGCAGAAGGGGATCGGGGACACTTTGGAATAGCCGGACCAAATAGTAAGCAGTTACGTCAAAAATCTCGCAACCCGCGGAGTTGTTACAACCGGTCAATATTTCCCCGCCCGGATCAACCCGCCCAGTCCGGCCCGTTCCAGTGCCGTGGCCATGTGCTGGCGGATCTGCTGTACATCCTCCATCTCGAGTACCTCCCGCAGGAGTCGGGTGGCCTCCTGTCTGGTGAAGCTGCGGATCACCCACTTGATTCGCGGCAGACCGGATACGGTCATGCTGAGCGAATCGATCCCCATCCCCAGCAGCAGGACGGCAGCCGCCGGGTCACCAGCCATCTCGCCGCATACGCTGACCTCCCGATGGTGACGGTGGCCGCTCACTACCACCTGCTCCAGGGCGCGCAGCACGGCCGGATGCAGGGAGTCGAACAGCTCCGCCACGCGGGCGTTGTTGCGGTCCACCGCCAGCAGGTACTGGGTGAGGTCGTTGCTGCCGATGGAGAGAAAGTCCACCCGGGCCGCCAGCGCCTCGGCCTGATAGACTGCCGCCGGGACCTCCACCATGACACCGGCGGGGGGACGCGCCACCCTCTCGCCACACTCCTCGCTCAGCTCCTCGCATGCCCGATCGATCAGCCGCATGGCCTCCTCCACTTCGGAGACGCTGCTGATCATGGGCAGCAGCAGCCGCAAATTTCCCAGGCCGTGGTTGGCGCGCAGCATGGCGCGCAGCTGGACCAGGAAGATTTCGGGATGGTCGAGGGTGATGCGGATCCCGCGCCAGCCGAGAAACGGGTTGTCCTCCTCGATGGGAAAGTAGGGCAGGCTCTTGTCTCCCCCCACGTCCAGAGTGCGCAGGATCACCGGCTGGGGCGCAAACGACTTCAGCACCTTGCGGTAGATCTGTAGCTGTTGCTCCTCACCGGGGAACTGCTCCGCCGCCATGAACGGGAACTCGGTGCGGTACAGCCCGATCCCCTCCGCGCCGCTGCACTGTGACGGCTCGATATCGGCGATCAGTCCGGTGTTGATGTAGAGCGGAATACGGAACCCGTCGGCGGTCTCCGCTGGAAGTTCCCGCAGGTGGGAGAGGTTTGAGAGCAGCTCGGTCTCCTCCTGCAGCAGCCGCGTGTATTCGGCGCGTACCTCGGGAGAGGGGGAGAGGTAGACCCTGCCGGTGTAGCCGTCGGCGATGATCTCCAGGCCATCGATGCGGTTCACCGGCAGGTTGTTGGCGCCCATTACCGCGGGGATCCCCATCGCCCGGCAGAGAATGGCGATGTGGGAGCTGCGCGAGCCGCGAGCAGATACTATCCCGACCAGGCGTTCCGCCGGTACCTCCGCCAGCATGGTTGCGGTGATCTCGTTCGCCACCAGCACCACCCGCTGCGGGTAGTCGGGCCGGGCGGGAGGGTTTTCCTGCAGATAGGCCAGGATGCGCAGCCCAAGGTCGCGGATGTCGTCGCTGCGCTCGCTGAGATAAGGGTCGTCCATCTCCCGGAAGATGCGCACATGCTCCTCGATGGTGTCGCGCAGCGCCGCCTGTACCCAGTTGCCTTCCCGGATGCGCTCCACCACCCGGTCGTTCAGGGAGTCGCTGTCCAGCAGCATCAGGTAGGCGTCGAACAGCGCCATCTCCTCGGCGGGCAGGCGCTCACCCAGCCTGCTGGAGAGGCGCCGGATGTCCTGCTTGACCGCCTCCACCGCGCAGCGAAAGGCGCGCAGCTCCAGATCCGGATCGGTGGCCCGGCGGTCCGGGATGGCACCCAGATCCGCCGTAGGATAAACCACCACCACAGTGCCCATCCCCACTCCTGGCGCGCCCGCTAGTCCCTGCAGGGGACGGTTTTCGGGAACTGCGGATAGTCCGGGATCGCGGCGCAGTCCCCCGATCCCGCCGCTGGCCTCGGCATGGGCTATTCCCCCCGCAAGCTGGGCGGCTATGGTGACCATGAACGACAGATCGGCCTCCTCGAAGCGCTTCGGCAGGCGACGCTGCACCACCAGAATTCCCAGCAGTTTGCGGTGATGTATGATGGGTACTCCCAGAAAACCATGATACTGCTCCTCGCCGCTGCCGGGGCAGAAACGGTAGCGCGGGTGGCTCGGCGCATCGTCAATGTTGACGGGCTCGTTACGCTGTCCTACCAGCCCCACCAGGCCCTCGTCGAAGCCCAGTCGCACCTGGCCCACGCTGTCGGGGTTGAGCCCTTCGGTGGCCATCAGGACGTGCTGCCTGGAGGGATAGTCGGTCAGATAGATGGAGCAGAGGTCCACCTCCATCGCCTGCTTTACCCGACGCACGATGATGCGCAGCGCCTGCTCCAGATTGGGGGCGCGGTTGACCTCCTCTACGATCTGGCGCAGAACGGTCAGCATGAGTGGCTCCGGCCAGCCGCCCGCCAGCGGCGGTTCACCGGAATGGTGGCTACTGCGGAAGGTCCTTGCCGTTTCATACCGAAGCCGTATCAGGATTTGCGGTCAGGGTTAGGACAGGGCGCCGGTGAGGGGGAGAGCAGTGGTGCCAGCTCCCGCAGCGCCTGTTCATACACCCGCCGTTTGAAGAACACCACATCTTCCAGCGGATGCCAGTAATCCACCCAGCGCCAGCGGTCAAACTCGGGTTTGCGGCTGAGGTCGAGCCGGACGGCATTCTCTCCGGCAGTCAGCCGCAGCAGGTACCACCGCTGTTTCTGGCCAATGCACAATGGCGAGCAGTTCCGGCGCAACATCCGCTTCGGGATCCGGTAACGCAGCCAGCCGCGCGTGCACCCCATAATCCTTACCTGATCAGGCTGAAGCCCGATCTCCTCGGCGAGCTCCCGGTACATGGCCTGCTCCGGATTCTCGTTCTCCCGGATCCCTCCTTGGGGGAACTGCCAAGCGTTCTGCCGGATACGGCGTGCCCACAGCACCTGGCAACGGTCGTTGGTGACGATGATGCCTACGTTGGGTCTGAAACCATCCGGATCAATCACTTGAGCGCCTGATACATATAATAAGGAGTCCTGTGCCGATTTTTCCACAGTTTGACTCCCCAGGGCAAGGTGGCTTGCCGGTTACGGTCTTTGTCAAATGTCGGGCGCTGGTATATAGTATCGCGCCTCAATGCAAAATAATAACTTGCTTAATTAACGAGGGTAGGGTCCAGATGAAGATAGCGGTCGTTGGAACCGGTTACGTTGGCCTGGTGACCGGAACCTGTTTCGCCGAGATGGGGGTAACGGTCACCTGCGTGGATATCGATCAGGAGAAGATCGAGGGATTGAAACGGGGCGTGCTGCCCATCTACGAGCCGGGCCTGGAGCCGCTGGTGCTCAAGAACCACGACGAGGGGCGGCTGCGCTTCACCACCTCGCTGGCGGAGGCCATGGAGGGCTCCAATATCTATTTCATAGCGGTCGGCACCCCGCCTGGTGAGGATGGCTCCGCTGATCTGCAGTATGTGCTGGAGGTGGCGCGCGAGATCGGCCGGCATGTCTCCGGCTACTGCGTGGTGGTGGACAAGTCCACCGTCCCGGTGGGTACCGCCGATCGGGTGCGGGAGGCCATCGAGGAGGAGCTGCGCAAGCGGGGACTCACCCTGGAGTTCGACGTGGTGAGCAACCCGGAGTTTCTCAAGGAGGGGGCCGCGGTCGATGACTTCATGTATCCGGACCGCATCATCATCGGCTCTGACAGCGAGCGCGCCAGCAACATCATGCGCCAGCTGTATGCCCCTTTCAACCGCAACCACGAGCGCACCCTGGTGATGGGTGTGCGGGACGCGGAGATGACCAAGTACACCGCCAACTCCATGCTGGCCACCAAGATCTCCTTCATGAACGAGATCGCCCGCCTGTGTGACGCCATGGGGGTGGATGTGGAGAATGTGCGGCGCGGCATCGGTTCCGACAGCCGGATCGGCTTCTCCTTCATCTATCCGGGCGCCGGCTACGGAGGCTCCTGTTTCCCCAAGGATGTCAAGGCGCTTATCCATATGGCGGAACAGCATGAGATCGATCCCACGGTGCTGCGCGCGGTGGAGCGGCGCAACGAGCTGCAGAAACGGCGCCTGTCCGAGAAGATCACCGGCTACTACGGAGAGGATCTGAGCGGACGCAGCTTTGCCCTGTGGGGACTGGCGTTCAAGCCGGGTACCGATGACATGCGCGAAGCCCCTTCAAAGATACTGCTGCAGGACCTGATCGGCAGGGGCGCAACGGTCAAGGCCTACGATCCGGTCGCCATGGACGCCGCGCGCCGCGAGCTGCCGGCCGACTGGTTCACCCACGGCCACCTGCAGCTGGTTGAGGAGCAGTATGAGGTGTTCCCGGAGGCCGATGCCCTGATCCTCATCACCGAGTGGAAACCGTTTCGCAACCCCGACTTCGAGCGTATCAAGGGGGCGATGAAAGGCAGGGCCATCTTCGACGGTCGCAACCAGTATGACCCTGCGCAGGTGGCTGCCCTGGGATTCGACTACCACGGGATAGGCAGGTGACGGGCTGCTGGGGAATTTTAGAAATAGATCACATTTCTGCAGCTGTTCCGGCTTGCGGAGCGCACCCCGGTTTCGTATCATTGGGAAGGTAAACTGGAGCCTGTC
>DRMK01000219.1 GCA_011322575.1 Gammaproteobacteria bacterium | reverse complement strand
CCTGCCACTGCCGCACCATGCCCAGATAGCGGTTGTTGAGATTGACGATCTTGAGCGGCAGCATGTACTGGAAACAGGTGGAGAGTTCCTGGATACACATCTGGATGCTCCCCTCACCGGTAATACAGGCCACGTCGCGGCCGGGATTGGCGAACTGGATCCCCATCGCCGCCGGCAGTCCGAATCCCATGGTGCCCAGCCCCCCGGAGGTGACGAAGCGTCCCGGCCGGTCGAAGCGGTAGAACTGCGCCGACCACATCTGGTGCTGCCCCACGTCGGTGCTGACGAAGGCGTCACCGGCGGTGATCTCCCACAGCTTCTCCACCACGAACTGGGGTTTGATCAGATCGCTGTCGCGCTCGTAGGCCAGGCAGTTGGCGGAACGCCAGCGTTCGATGAGCGCCCACCACTCCTTGAGCTCCTCCGGATCCAGGCGGCGCTCGCTGCTGCGCAGCAGCTGCAGCATATCGGTCAGCACACTGTCCACATCTCCCACAATGGGAACATCCACCTTCACCGTCTTGGAGATGGAGGCAGGATCGATATCCACATGGATGATGCGGGCGTCGGGGCAGAACTGCTCGATCTTGCCGGTGACCCGATCGTCGAACCGCGCGCCAATGGCGATCAGCACGTCACACTCGTGCATCGCCATGTTTGCCTCGTAGGTACCGTGCATCCCCAGCATGCCCAGGAACTGCCGGTCGCTGGCCGGATACCCGCCCAGTCCCATCAGGGTGCTGGTGACCGGAATCTCGAGCAGGCGCGCCAGCTCGGTGAGGGACTCCGCCGCGCCGCTCAGGATGACCCCGCCGCCGGAGTATATGATGGGCCGCCGGGCGGAAAGAATCACCTCCGCCGCTCGCCGGATCTGCCGGGCGTTCCCCTTCACCTTGGGGTTGTAGGAGCGCATGGATATGCTCTCCGGGTAGCTGTACGGGATCTTTACATTGGGATCGGTCACATCCTTGGGGACATCCACCACCACCGGTCCCGGCCGCCCCGTGGTGGCCAGGTGGAACGCCTTCTTCAGGGTGACGGCGAGATCCCGCGCATCCTTGACCAGAAAGTTGTGCTTGGAGCAGGGACGGGTGATGCCGACCGTGTCCACCTCTTGGAACGCGTCACTGCCGATCACCGCGGTGGGCACCTGGCCGGTGATCACCACCATGGGGATGGAGTCCATATAGGCGGTGGCGATCCCGGTGACCGCGTTGGTCACCCCCGGCCCGGAGGTGACCAGCACCACTCCGGGCTTGCCGGAGGTGCGGGCATACCCGTCCGCCGCATGGGCCGCCGCCTGCTCGTGCCGCACCAGGATATGCTTGATCTCATCCTGCTTGTAGAGCTCGTCGTAGATGTGTAGCACGCTACCGCCCGGATAGCCGAACACATACTCGACCCCCTCATCTTTCAGAAACTGGACGAGGATTTCGGCACCACTCAGTTCCACTCAATCTGTCTCCCGAACAGAAACCGCCCGAATCGTGCGGGCGGTCTCGACCATGTCTTCCAGCATACCGGATACGCTACTGTCAAAACCCTGTAAGGTCAAGCGGTTTGACCCGGATCCCGGCTCTCCCGCCCGGGTCGATCCGGCAAGCCGTCAGAGCTGCTTGACCCCGCTGATCAGCTCGCCGATGGCCTTCTGGGCATCACCATACAGCATGCGGGTATTCTCGGCGTAGAACAGGTGGTTCTCTATACCGGAGAAGCCGGAGCCCTTGCCACGCTTGATCACGATACAGTTCCTGGCCTTGTCCGCATCCAGAATCGGCATGCCGTAGATGGGACTGTCCGGGTTGGTGCGCGCCACCGGGTTGACCACGTCATTGGCGCCTATTACCAGGGCAACATCAGCGGTAGGGAACTCGGGATTGATCTCGTCCAGATCGTAGATCTTGTCGTAGTCGATCCCCGCCTCGGCCAGCAGCACGTTCATGTGGCCCGGCATACGTCCGGCCACCGGATGAATGGCGAACTTCACCGTCACATCACGATCCTCCAGCAGCTGCACCAGCTCGGCCAGCTTGTGCTGCGCCTGGGCCACCGCCATGCCGTAGCCCGGCACGATGATCACCTTGTCCGCATAGGCCATCATCACCGCCGCGTCGCTGGCCTCGATCTCCTTCATGGAGCCGGCGATATCCTCCTCCGCCGCCTCCCCGCTGTCGCTGCCAAAGCTGCTGAACAGGATGTTGGAAAGCGGCCGGTTCATCGCCTTCGCCATCAGCTGGGTGAGCAGCGTTCCCGAGGAACCCACCACGGTACCGGCGATAATCATCGCCGCATTGCCCAGCAGATACCCCTCGAACGCCACCGCCAGGCCGGTGAGGGCGTTGAACAGGGAGATCACCACCGGCATGTCGGCGCCGCCTATGGGAAGGGTGACCATGACTCCCAGCGCCAGGGCGCAGAGGAAAAACAGGAACACGGTAAAGCCGCTCACCTCGCCGCTGAACGCCAGGATGGCGCCGAACAGCACGGTCACTACGAACAGGGCGATATTGAGCTGCTGGTGAGAAGGAAGCCGCAGGGTCTTTTTCATCAATCCCTGCAGCTTGGCGAAGGCGATGGCCGAACCGGAGAAGGAGACCGCGCCGATCAGGGCACCCAGCACCGCCAGCAGCTGCACCATCCCTCCACCGATGTCGTGTCCCCCGGAAAAGCGCACCAGCTCCACCGCCGCGATGGCCGCCGCGGCACCGCCACCCATGCCGTTGTAGATGGCGATCATCTGCGGCATGTCGGTCATCTCCACCGCCTTGGCGCTCCTGTAGGCCAGATACGAGCCGACACCGATGGCGACCACGATCAGCAGCAGGTTGAAAAACCCGTGACCATACACGGAGGGGGAGAAAAAGGTGACCAGGGTGGCGGCCACCATGGCAAATCCGGCCCAGACGATACCGGAACGCGCCGTGACCGGCGAGCTCATCCTCTTCAATCCCAGGATGAAGATCACCGCGGCGGCGAAATATACAATCTCGATGAAACCGCTCACTTAGGCGCCTCCCCTGCTGCTCTTGTCGAACATCTCCAGCATCCGCTCGGTGGCGACGTAGCCACCCACGGCGTTGCCCGCCGCCAGGATGACACCCAGAAAGCCGATCAACATCTCCAGCCCGGTCTCCGCATGCCCCAGGGCCACCATGGCACCAACCAGCACGATACCGTGGATAAAATTGGAGCCGGACATCAGCGGCGTGTGCAGAATCACCGGTACCCGGCTGATCACCTCATAGCCGGTGAAGGCGGCCAGCATGAATATGTACAGCGCGGTAAATCCCTCGATCATCTCTTCTCCTCCAGTGGCCGGCGGCAGAGTTCGCTCTTTATCTCGCCGCCGTGGGTCAGGGCGCTTTTCCGAATGATCTCGTCCTCCCAGTCGAGCACCAGCTCGCCATCCTTGATGAAGGGAGAGATCAGGTTGAACAGGTTCTT
>DRMK01000218.1 GCA_011322575.1 Gammaproteobacteria bacterium | reverse complement strand
TCGCCCTCTGGTTTCATGTGCGCAGGCTGTCCAATGTGAATATCAACCCGCCACGCGGGCTGGCAATCGGCAGCCTGATCGCGCTCCTTGCCCTGTCCCTGGTGAAGCCGGCGGTAAGCCACGCGCCGGCAGATCTGACCACCGTTCCCCGGGTGCTCAACCTGGACTGGTTCTATCTAAATATCTATCCGCTGCTCGACTACTGGAGTGCTGGCTACATATGGGTACTTACCATAGGGCTGACGCTCCTGCTGATGGTGTTACCGTGGCTGCCACCCAGAAAATCGGGGGCTGCGGCGGTGGTCGATCTGGAGCACTGCGACGGTTGCAAGCAGTGCTTCGAAGACTGCCCCTTCGACGCCATATCGGTACAGGCGCGCAGCGACGGCGCGCCCCATGAACACGAAGTGGTGGTCGAGCCGGCATTGTGCGCAAGTTGCGGGATCTGCGTGGGATCCTGTCACTCATCCAACCCCTTCCGCAAGGCGGAAAAGGAGCTCAAGACCGGCATCGACATGCCCCAGTTTCCGGTCCAGGAGATGCGAACCAGGACGGATGCGGCGCTGGCCTCCCTGAGCGGGGATACCAAGGTCGTCATCTATGGCTGCGAGCACGGCTTCGATGTCACAAAGCTGAACAGAGACGATACAGCAGGAATAAACCTGTTCTGTTCCGGCATGCTTCCCCCCAGCTTCATCGATTACGCATTGAGAAAGGGAGCCGATGGAGTCATGATCGCTGGATGCCGGCATGCGGACTGCTATTTCCGCTTTGGAAACCGCTGGATGGAACAGCGCATCGAGGGAACGCGCAGCCCTGTCCTGCGCAAGCGCGTCGATCGCAGGCGGATAACCGTTCAGGGTGGAGCGGAGACCGATCGCGACGTAGTCGAACGCGCTCTGGGCGAATTCCGCCAACGGTTGTCCGGAATTGACGTAGCCGAACAGGAGGCGGGAGGCGCCACAGATGCTTAAACGCTATCCCCTGCAGGCTGTCAACTATCTTCTGTTCATGGTGCTGGTGGGGTACTTCTCCACCTCGCCAGCCTATCGGCATCTGGCCGAAGATCAGGCCAAAGTGGTGCTGGCATTCAGCCATTTCGGCCAGCATGTGGAGCCGTGCCGCCGGATGTCACCCGAAGAGCTGGCAAAACTGCCCCCCAACATGCGCCGCCCCACCGAGTGCACCCGCAAGCGCTCCCCAGTGACGGTTGAGCTGATGATGGACGGGGAACGGCTGCTGTACACCGTGGAAAAACCGCCTGGACTGTTCGATGACGGGGGAGTGGATATCTTTCTGGATGCCACCGTACCGGCGGGGGAACACCGCTTCACGGTTCGCATGAACGACAGCGTCCGGGTAGAAGGGTATAATTACAGCTACGAGCAGACGGCGACACTGGCGCCGGGACAGTTGCTGTTCATCGATTTCAATACAGAGACCGGATTTGTCTTCAAATAGATACATCTCCAGCCGATGCTAAACCGCGGTTTCTCCCTCGAGCCGCCGGAGACACCGTCCCGCAAAAACGCCACCGGCTGGCTGCTGCTTGCGCTCTCCTCCCTGGTAATCGGCGGGCTGTTCACCCTGCTGATAGTGATGTCCAGAACCCCCGGGATCCAGGATATCTTCCCTTGGGTGGATTTTTTCCACACGGCGCTTGTGGTGCATGTGGATCTGACCGTCCTCGTATGGTTCTTATCGTTTGCCGGAGTGTTATGGAGCCTGAACGGTAGCGGCCGCCACACCCCTTGGATGCGCGCAGCGCTGTGGCTCTGCGTGGCGGGCACACTTACCATAACCGCGGCTCCCTTTCTGGGGGCCGGTAATCCGTTGATGAACAACTATGTTCCGGTGCTCCAGGATCCCGTTTTCTTTTTCGGCCTGGGGCTGTTCGGGGCAGGTTTCACCGCCCTGGTGCTGCATGGCCTGCTCTTCTCCCGCCCCGTCGGCAAACAGATCACCGGTACCGGAGCGCTGCGCTTCGGTATGCTGACGGCACTGGCAATCGCGCTGCTGGCCATACTGGCCCTGGCGGCATCCTGGTCCGGGATGCCGGACTCGGTTACCGGCAAAAGCTATTACGAACTGCTGTTCTGGGGTGCAGGGCACACCATCCAGTTCACCCATGTCCAGCTCATGCTGGTGGTCTGGCTGTGGCTTGCCACCATCTCCGGGGCCCTGCCCAACCTGAGCCCGCGCGTTGCGCTGCTGCTGTTTGCCCTGGGAGCGCTCCCTGCCCTGCTGACGCCCGGCATCTATCTGGCCTATGAAGTGGGATCGGCAAACCATATTCTGGGGCTCACCTGGCTGATGCAGTACGGAGGCGGGCTGGCGGCGTTACCCATGGGGGCGATAATCGTATGGACAGCGCTCCAGAGCGGCAAACCACCCGAAACCTGCCGGGCGGAACGCACCGCTCTGCTGTTCTCCATCCTGTTGTTTGGTGTGGGAGGAATCATCGGCTTCCTGATCAGCGGCAGCAACGTAACCATCCCCGCCCACTACCACGGCTCCATCGTGGCGGTAACCCTGGCATATATGGGCATTACCTACCACATCCTGCCCTGGCTGGGATTCAGAAAACCTCTAGGCCGAATAGTCGCACTGCAGCCCGCCATATATGGTTCGGGCCAGCTCATGCATGTACTTGGGCTGGCGTGGTCCGGAGGCTACGGCGTACAGCGCAAGACCGCCGGCAGCGCCCAGGGACTGGAGAGCATACAGAAGATTGCCGGCATGGGGATCATGGGGTTGGGTGGATTGATCGCTATCGTTGGAGGAATCCTGTTCCTGGTAATAGTATTCAGGGCGATGTGGCCTCGCGGGCAACAGCAGGAGCAGTAAACCGCATCCGTCACCTGTCAGATGGCGAATCAGCGTTGATCCCGATCTCCGTACCGCTGTCCCGTGCGTTCGGCGCCGAATGCCCTCCCTGGAGATACTGGATCAGGTTGAACAGCCCCATGGAAAGCACCAGTATGATCACGAAGAAGATCAGGGAACGATGCTCGAAACGCCTGCCAAACCTCATCTCGATGCGATCCAGCAGCCAGTCGGAAAAGAGGTAGAGAAAGATACCAGCTATGGTGAAATATACTATCTCCATGGTTCTCCTGACGTCTTGTTGACCGGTACGATACCGCCTCTATCCGCCTGCATGATAGACGGCCGATGACCCGTTACATTTGACATTTGATTAAACCCGGCAACTATATATCGTACTCAACCACCGCACATCGGTCTCCCCACCAAAATCAAATTGTCAGGGGTTTCGGGGATAGTCCGGCCCGACGTTGCAGCTTTTTGGCCAATAGAGCAACCATTGGCCGCAAGCTACGCCTTGTCTGACACAGACCCGGCGTCCAGAAGATGCAAATATTTGGCTACCGGGGCAATAACAGGCCAATCGACAGTAATGCCGGCCAGTCACGCATCCTGTATTTTTACGGCGGTTCCGCTATATGCGAACTGAGATACCTGTCATTTGGACCCCTGTTGTTCATATGTTCCTGTGTTTTGCTGCAATCCAACTATGGCGTTGGCTCCCAGGCTTTCCGCCTCTTCAATAATGGCGAGCATGGCTTCCTTTTCAGCCAAATCAAACTCGTCTTGCGACATAACCTGGGTACTTGATGTACCCGTGACTGCTCCCAGCGTTTGAAGTATTTTCTTGCCCTCTATTTTCGGGGATGTAACTACCAGAACAGTTCTACGTTTTTCAGCCAATTTGTCCCGCAAACTACTGGCAAGCTCTGTTGCCTTTTTTCTTCTCCTTGCGGGGATAATAACCAAAAAATACAAGATGGCCAGGATAATCAGTAATGGCAAATATTCCATACCACTCTCCTTTGCAGAATCTTATAGAGAATGCAGATCAGAACATGATATCTAGGCATATATATGGAAAGCCATCCCGTAGATCAACAGTCCGGTAACCGAAACATAGATCCATACAGGCAGTGACCGGCGCGCAAAACGGCGGTGCCCGTCGAACCTGCCACGCATGGCGTAATAGAGCACTACCACCACCAACGGCAGATTTACCGCAGCCAGCGTAACATGGGAAGCCAGGATAGCGAAATATACGGGACGTATCGCTCCCTCTCCCGCAAACGGCACATTCCCGACGGCGGTATGATAGAACAGGTAGCACACCATGAACAGCACCGATACCAGGGCCGCACTCAGCATACAATTCCTATGCTTGCGGCGATCCCCCCGGCGAATGAACAGATAACCGGAAACCAGCAGCAGCACGGTCGCCAGATTGAGCAGCGCCTGGGTATGGGGAATATAGGATACGAGGTTCATGCCGTAGCCATGAGCACAGATACCACCCTACTTGCCATCGATATATCGCTCATCCCTGAAGGTGCGCATCCACTCGGGCCGGAAGGTGATTAGCAACGTAGTCAACATGCCGTTGAATGCTCCTTCAGGGACCATAAGAAGCGGCAGAAAAGGCAGATAGTACTCCTCCAGGTAACCAAAAGAATAGACTCCACTGCTCCACAGCACCGCCACCCCCAGCGTCCCCACCGCCATTACCGAGAAAGCACCCCCCAGAAAACTGCAGGCCAGCACATATACAAAGAAGTTGGGCGCATGACGATCCACATAGATAAAGATGCGGTAAACGATGAACACGGGAAGCGCCACCATAATGAGGCCGTTGAGAGCGAAGGTTTCCCACGCCATCTCCCCCAGCCAGGTGTTCGCTGTCAAGGCCACCGTCATAACGATGAGCGCAAACTCCCAACTGAACATCAGGGTCAGCAGCCCGGCCCCGAGCAGGTGGAAACTCAGTCCTGGCGTCACCCCGGCCTTTACATTCCACAGGAAAAAAGTGAACACACAGGCGCCGAGCAACAGATGCTGCCCGTCTCGCAGACGCACTCTCCACCACGGCGCGCGGTAAACGGCAAACGCAACCAGCGGGAAAAACAGGGCGTTGGCCGCCCACAGCCAGGGGGCGGCAACCATTCCCTCAGGTAGATCCATGGCCAACGGTATGACAGGGTACGAATCGCATCACCTGCGACAACGGTAATATGGATACCGTACCATCATACCTGCCAGCGCCACCGGGATACAGCCCCAAGCGCGGCTCTTCATCAGGTGCGGTTACCCAGCCACCGGTAGCGAATGCAGATAACTGTCCAATTTCACGGGCAATTTGAGTGGTTTATTGACCCGTATTTGATCTCCTCCCCTGCTGAGGGCGAAATATTTGGTTGCCGGGTTGATAAGCGCAGGATATCGTCATTCAGAACATGATAAATGCCCACTGCAGTTGGGCGTGGCCTTCGGAGCGGCCCTCCACATTGGTCCGGGAGTACTCAAGCTTCACGGCATTACTCTCATCCACGTCATACCTTAACCCGATGACATGTTGCGCCTGCCCATTTACTCCCAGGTAGCGGAAATAAGGATCTTTCTCCTCCAGATCCAGATCCGAATAGCGGTAAAGGGGCTTCAGATGCTCAGTGATCTGGTAGCCCAACTGGACATACCAGGCGTTTGCCGTACTGTCGCCGGCCTCTCCAACAGTATCGCTGTTGCTGATTTTGTAATATTCTCCAATAGCTTCAAAGCCTTCGCTATCAAAACTGAAATCGGCCCCCAGAACCTTCTGCGACACGAGCTGCGCTCCGGATTCCACCTCGCCAGCGGTACCCGATTCTGCAACCGGATTGTTCATCCCAAACAAGCCAATCTGCAGAGGCAGCCCCGAGAAACTCCAGGCTGTTCTAAGGATGACCAGCTTCTCTTCGCCAGGATCTCCCAGCGCATTTATGTGAATTCGGGACGAACCGTCTCCACCGCTCGTATCCAGCGACATTC
>DRMK01000217.1 GCA_011322575.1 Gammaproteobacteria bacterium | reverse complement strand
CTCCAGCACATAGTAGCGTTGACCATTTACCTCGTAGGATTCAGGATTGCCGTACCTGCTGCGCTGTTCCGGCCGCGGAGTCGCGTCGGGGATGCTGGAGATATCCACCTCTCCACGGGGCGCGCGGTCACCGTGCGGGGTGCTGCAGCCTGCCAGCACAACCGCCAGCAGGGCGATCATCTCCGGCGCTCCGTATCGGCACCGCCAATCTGGCGTCAATTTTCCCACTGCTTCCGGATCTCGTTACTCAACTGGTATACCGCCATGGCGTAAAGGGGACTGTGATTATACCGGGTAATGACATAAAAGTTGTGCAACGCTATCCAGAATTCGGGGATACCCCCTGTCTCCAGCTGCAGCAGGCTTCCCGGCTGTGACTCGTCTAGATGCCCGGGGATCTGCACCCCGAGCGCGGGAAACTCCCGGAGCGGCAGCTGCGGCTTGATCCCCTTCTCCACCAGCTTCCGGTATCCGGTGCCGGAGACGCGGGTCTGAAATGCCACCGGCTCTCCCGCTTTCCACCCATGACGCTTGAAATAGGCCGCCACGCTGCCAATGGCATCCACCGGGTCGTTCCACAGGTTGCGGCGGCCGTCGCCGTCGAAATCCACCGCGTAGCTGCGGTAGCTGCTGGGGATGAACTGGGGGATCCCCATGGCCCCCGCATAGGATCCCCGCAGGCTGAGGGGATCGATCTGCTCCTCGCGGGTCATCAGGAGGTACTGCTCCAGCTCGCCGGTAAAAAAGCTGCTGCGCGGGGGATAGTCAAACGCCAGGGTAGCGAGCGCGTCGATTACCCGGTGTTTTCCGGTGTACTGCCCATAGCGGGTTTCCACGCCGATAATGGCCACGATGATCTGGGGGGGGACTCCATACTCCCGCTCTGCCCGGACCAACGTCTCCAGGTTATGGTTCCAGAACTCCACCCCCCCCCTGATACGTTTTTGCGTGAGGAAAATGGGCCGATACTCGTGCCACGGCTTGGCCTCGGCCGGGCGGCTGATGGCGGCAATGATGTCGGGACGCAGCTCCGCCTGGCGGAACAGGCGCATCAGGCGTTGGTCACTGAATCCGTGCCGCTCCACCATGTCGGCGACGAAGGCCCGCAGCGCCGGGAGTTCGGTGAGCCCCTTCGCCGCCAGCGGGCTGGATGTCGCCAGCAGTGCCAACAGGATCACGGCGCAGGGCAAGGGGCGAAACCGGGCTTTGTTCATGGTTGTATGGTCCGTCTCTTCGAGGTTTGTGAAGGTAGAGAGAGGGCGTCAGGTTTTGTTACGGCCGGTGGTGTTGCGCAGCATCGGTTCGTGGGGCGTTCATTCAGTACACCGGGATATTACTAACTCGATTTTCGGAATTCAATAAAATCTACATATTCAGTCGGCTATCCTTCATCTTCATGTGGCATCCCGTTTGTCGCTCTCGCCGGTTTTCTCCTCTTCCTCCACCGGGCGCACCCCTTTCTCTATGCGTGCCGTCTCCTCCAGCTTGCGACCGGCGTCGATTCCCATCTCGTTGAACTTGCGCGCCCCGGGCAGTACCCGGCTGTCGAAGGAGCCGGCCAGACGGTTGTAATGGGAGACGCTGCTTTCCAGGGAGCGCCCCAGCCTGGCCAAGTGGTCGTTCAGGGTCAACAGGCGCCGGTAGAGCTCCTCCCCGACGGTGCGGATCTGCTGGGCGTTCTCGGCAAGCTGTTCCTGCCGCCAGCCGTATCCCACCGCCCGCAGCAGGGCTATGAAGCTGGTGGGAGTGGCCAGGATCACCTTCTGCGCCAGGGCGTCCTCCAGCAGCTTGGGGTCCATCTCCAGGGCGCTGCTCAGGAACTGTTCGCCGGGGATGAACAGGATGACGAAGTCGGGTGCGTTGTGAAACTGCTTCCAGTAGGCCTTGCCAGCCAGCTCCCGCACCCGCTCGCGCACCTTGCGGGCGTGGCGCTCCAGCTGCTTGCGGCGGGCGCCGTCGTCCGGCGCCTCGATGGCGCTCAGGTAGGCATCCAGGGGAGTCTTGACATCCACCACGATCTCCCGTCCATCCGGCATGCGGATCACCATGTCCGGACGAACCACGCCATCCTCCGTGCTGGCGTGCTCCTGCTGATAGAAGTCACAGTGCTCCACCATGCCGGCCAGCTCCACCAGCCGGCGCAGGGTCATCTCCCCCCACTGGCCCCGTACCTCGGGGCGGCGCAGGGCCTGGACCAGGTTGCGGGTCTCGTCCTGCAGCTGCTGCTGGGAGCGGGTCAGGGTCTCCAGATGCCTGTTCAGCATGCCGTAGGATTCGCGGCGCTCCTTCTCCATCTCCTGGAGGCGCTGTTCGGTCTTCTCCAGCGCCTCCCGGATGGGCCTGACCAGGTTCTCCACCGCCTGTTCGCGCCGCTCCAGCTCACCGCTGGCCTGGATCTGGTATTGCTGCAGGTTCTCCCGCGCCAGCTTGAGAAAGGCGTCGTTGTTGTGCCGCAGCGCCCGAGTGGCCAGGCTGTTGAAGGCGTGGCTCAGTTTCAGCAGATCGGCACGCCGCTCGGCCAGTTTTTCGCTGTGGCTGCGCCGCTCCAGTTGCAGGGTGATCCCCAGCTCGGCGTTACGCTCCTGGAGCCTGGTGATGGTGCGCTGCGCCCAGAGCTGCCCCAGCAGCGCGCCGAGGCCGAACAGCAGCACTCCGGAGAGTATCAGCAGCAGCCAGGATGCGGTGCTCTCGGATGGCAACAGGGCCACTAAAGATGACCCGCCACCGGCCACCGGCTCCGCCATGGCCAGCGGGGAGAGGATAGTGGTCATGATCTCCATATTGCGTTCACAACCACTCCAGAATCTGTCGCGGATGCTCCACCATGCCGTCGGCCTTCCACTGCCGCGGGTCGTCCCGCTCCCCGATATAGCCGAACAGCGCCACCAGGGTCCGCATGCCGGCACCGCGTCCCGCCTCGATGTCGCGTTGCGCATCTCCCACATACATGCACTCCCCGGGAGCGCTGCCGGTCTGGTGGCAGGCGTGCAGCATCGGCGCGGGATGGGGTTTGCTGTGTTCCAGTGTGTCGCCACTGACGATACAGGCCGCACGCCGGGAGAGTGCGAGCCGCTCCATGAGTGGCCTGGTGAGCCAGCCCGGCTTGTTGGTCACCACGCCCCAGCGGATCTCCCGTTGCTCCAGGTGGTCCAGCAGCTCCTCCATACCGGGGAACAGCCGGGTATTGGTGGTCAGGTTCTGTTGGTAGATCTCCAGGAACCGCTGCCGTAGCGGTGCAAACTCCGCGTCCCCGGGACCGCGCCCGAACCCCAGCCGGATGAGCGCCGTGCCGCCATGGGAGACCTCCGGCCGGATGCGCTCGAAGGGGAGGGGGCGCAGGCCCATCTCGCCACGCAACCTGTTGAGCGCCAGGGCCAGATCCGGCGCAGTGTCCACCAGGGTCCCGTCCAGGTCGAACAGTACCGTGCGCGTCCTGGCGCCTCTTTGGGGAAGGGGGTTCTGCTTCATGTCATTTCGCTACCGGTTTTGGCATAATAGCGGGTTCCCGGCCGTGAGTCGAACCTGCGGCCCCCTGTTTCCCGTTGTTCAAACAAGGATACCCAATGTTCAGCAAAGATATGACCATCGCCGGATACGACGACACCCTTTGGAACGCCATGGAGAACGAGCGCAGGCGGCAGGAGGATCATATCGAGCTGATCGCCTCCGAGAACTACGCCAGTCCCCGGGTGATGGAGGCGCAGGGGTCGGTGCTCACCAACAAGTATGCCGAGGGCTATCCCGGCAAGCGCTACTACGGCG
>DRMK01000216.1 GCA_011322575.1 Gammaproteobacteria bacterium | reverse complement strand
CGAACAGCATCCGCGCCGAACGGCCGGTGACCCGCTCGCCGCGCAGCCGCTGCAGCACCTCCCACGCCTCCTCGCCCAGCAACCGGATCACGATCTCCCGGTCGGAGAACGAGGTGTAGTTGTAGGGGATCTCGCGGATGCGTTGAGGCAGCCGACCAATCATGTCCGGCCCCCCCCTATCCCGCATCCGCTTACTGGATGGTCTCATTGAGAACCTGCCACAGCGGGCTGCCACTCGGCACCATATCCTGCCGGAAATACCACCAGAAGTAACCACCAATAAAATTGGGGTGGTCGACATCCATGCCGTAGTAGCGTCTGATATACGACTCTTTGAGCTCGGAATATTTCGTCCCCACCTCGCCAAATCCAAGCTTGGAGTTGGGGAACATCTCCCCCAGGCGGCCGAACACCTTCGGCCAGTCGGGCTGCAGACCGTAGCAGTCATCCTCGTAATAGCTGACCAAGACGTAGTCCAGCCCAATCTTCATCTCTTCGGGGATATTGGCACCGGCCCAGCGAAACATCTCCGCCGCAGGATCTTCCCAGCACCCCTCATTGTAATAGAGGGTAAGAGCACTCTTGCCACCACGCTCCCGCACCAGCTCGAAGGCATCGATCATCATGCCGGCTACGGTCTCCGTCTCGCCAAGCCACTCTCCGTTGATCTCGTTTCCTATCTCCCAGACATCCACCCGGCCGCCCAGCACGTCGAGATATTCCCTGGCCCGCGCGCGAAAAGACTCCCTGTCATAATCCTTCACATAGAAAGAGTCGAGAAACTTACCCATCACGTAGCTCACCGGACGCAGTTCGTCCAGGGTTTCCACATAGTCGGCGGCCGGCGCATGCTTGCCGAACACGACCCGCACCACCGGCTTTACCGATAGCGCCTGCAGAGAGGCGATGGTCTCACCCAGATTGGAGACGGAATCTATGGTCACCCCGACCCATGGTTCCGGTATGGTTCGCGGATTTACCACGGCAGACTGCATGGTGACCAATTGGGCATCGCTATCAGTCACCAAACGGCAGGAGGAAAGAAACAGCGAGAGTATCACCAGCAGGAACGGCACGAATGGCGCGTCGCACCCGACATTTGCCGAAATTGCGCGGCGGCAGTTCAACCAGTGGAGCATGTCATCCAATATCACCGGCCGCACCGCTCCGCACCGAAGAGAGATGGCTGGGGAACTAGGATTCGAACCTAGATTGACGGAGTCAGAGTCCGCTGTCCTGCCGTTAGACGATTCCCCATCAATATCTGAAAAACATTTGCGAGGCTGTACTAGCGCTTGGAGTATTGCGGACGTTTGCGCGCCTTGTGCAGTCCTACCTTCTTGCGCTCCACCTCTCGTGCATCACGGGTCACATAGCCTGCCTTGCGCAAGGCGGGGCGCAGCGCCTCGTCATACTCCATCAGGGCGCGGGTGATGCCGTGGCGGATGGCGCCGGCCTGACCGCTGATGCCCCCACCCTTCACGAAGACCTTGACATCCACCTTGTCGGTCATCTCCGCCAGCTCCAGCGGCTGCCGCACTACCATGCGCGCGGTCTCCCGGCCGAAATACTGCTCCAGGGTACGCTGGTTGATGGTGATATTGCCACTGCCGGCGGTCAGATAGACCCGCGCCGTGGAGCTCTTGCGGCGCCCGGTACCATAATGATGCTTGTCTGCCATATCGTTCGGTCTCTATGCGTTGCCTCAGATGTCCAGCGGCCGTGGCTGCTGGGCGGCATGCCTGTGCTCGCTCCCGGCATAGACCTTGAGCTTGCGGAACATGGCCCGCCCCAGCGGGTTCCTGGGCAGCATGCCTTTCACCGCTATCTCGATGACCTTTTCCGGAGAGCGCTGGAGCAGCTTTTCAAAGGTGATGGACTTGAGTCCACCAGGATAGCCAGTGTGGCGATGATAGGTCTTGGCGGACGCCTTTTTTCCGGAAACCCGTACCTTCCCCGCGTTGATGACCACAACATAGTCACCGGTGTCCACGTGCGGCGTATAGATCGGCTTGTGCTTGCCACGCAGCCGCCTGGCGATCTCACTGGCGAGACGACCCAGGGTCTTGCCGCTGGCATCTACCAGATACCACTCCCGTTTGACTTCGGAAGGCTTTGCGCTGAAGGTCTTCATATCCACTCATGCTCCAACACGGGCGGCTCGCCCGAACCAAAGACGGGGAATCCTACAGCACTCCCCTGCAAAATTCAAGCACCCCCGGCGACCTGCAAACGGACCCTGGCAAAGCGCCGTTTGCCTACCTGAAATACGTGGCTGCTGCCGGTGGGTACCAGCAGTCCCCGATCCTCGACACGCTGGCCGTCAATGCGCACCGCCCCCTGTTTTATCATGCGCAGCGCTTCGGAGGTGCTGCTGGTCAATCCGGCATCCTTGAGCAGATTGGCAATGGGCAGTCCATCCCGATCGGAGGTTAGCGTCAGGAGCGGGAGATCCTCCGGCATGGCTCCGTGCCGGAAGCGCGCCACGAACTCCTCATGTGCCTGGCGCGCCGCAGCTGCGCCATGAAAACGCTCCACCAGCTCTTCCGCCAGACGAATCTTGACGTCGCGTGGATTGAGGCCCTGTTCCACCTCGCCGCGCCACCCCTCTATCTCGCTCATGGGACGGAAGCTGAGCAGCTCCAGATAGCGCCACATCAGTTCGTCGGAGATGGACATCAGCTTGCCGAACATCTCCCCTGGAGGCTCGTTTATACCTATATAGTTACCCAGGGACTTGGACATTTTCTGCACACCATCGAGCCCCTCCAGGATGGGCATGGTGATCACTACCTGCGGCTCCTGCCCATACTGCCTCTGCAGCTCGCGCCCCACCAGCAGATTGAATCTCTGGTCGGTCCCGCCCAGCTCCACGTCCGCCTTCATGGCCACCGAGTCGTAACCCTGGATGAGGGGATAGAGAAATTCGTGGATGGCTATGGGGGTGCCGCTGGCGTAACGCTTGTGGAAATCATCCCGCTCCAGCATGCGCGCCACGGTGTGGCGGGCCGCCAGCTGAATCAGCTCCGCGGCATTCATGCCGTTCATCCAGCTGGAGTTGAACATTACCAGGGTCTTCTCCGGATCCAGGATCTTGAAGATCTGCTCTTCGTAAGTTCTGGCATTTTCGATTACCTGATCCCGCGTCAAGGGAGGGCGCGTGGCGTTCTTGCCGGTAGGATCGCCGATCATGCCGGTAAAATCCCCGATCAGGAACAGAACCTCATGGCCCAGATCCTGAAACTGACGCAGCTTGTTGATCAGTACCGTGTGGCCCAGATGCAGGTCCGGCGCGGTGGGATCGAACCCTGCCTTGATGCGCAGGGGCCGGCCCTGCTTCAGTTTGTCCGCCAGGGCGCTCTCCAGCAGAATCTCCTCGCACCCTCTGCGGATCAGATCCAGGGCCTCCTGCACCGAAGACATAGACTCGCTCCTATATAGTGTCTTATCGCCAATAATTGAGATCTTGCATCAATATAATGCAAAAGATTATTATACGATCATCTGGCCGGAGTTTCGTCTGGAGTCCTGCATCTCCGTCCCGGATTATCGTTTGGTCAAAGCAACGATTCTTCATGAAACAGAGAGCGCAGGCAACGATAATACGGTACGACGAACCACCCCCGGCCATTCCCTCCCGGTTGCTGCTGGCCATTGGCGGGCTGGCGGTCGCCACCACACTGTTTGCATTCGTGCCAGACTCCGCGGTGGAAACCGGACGCTCCGCGCTGCCCCTGGAGATCCCGGCTCCCCCTGCCACCGAATCACAATCTGACGCCAGCACCGCTCCGCTCCTGGTCACCGTGGAATCGGGGGACACTCTCTCGGAGATCTTTGACAGGGTGGGCCTCACCCAGCAGGAGCTGCACCGGGTAATGCAGCGGGAAGAGGCGCGCCGGATTTTGCGTGACATTCGACCCGGCAAACAGCTCGGTTTCATTTTGGGAGAAAAGGGAGAGCTGGAGAAGCTCAGCTATATCATGGACCCAGCCCGCACCCTGGAGATACACCGCGCGGGGGATGATTTTCAAACAACCATCGTGGAACATCCCCTCGAACGCCGCATCGATTTCGCCAGCGGGGTAATCGAGAGCTCCCTGTTCCTGGCCGCCCAGAAGGCCGGGCTGTCCGACAGGACCACCATGGAGATGGCAAACATTTTCGGCTGGGACATCGACTTCGCCCTGGATATCCGTTCCGGCGACCGCTTTAGCGTACTGTACGAAGAGCTGTACCGGGACGGAGAGAAGATCCGCAGCGGCAATATCCTGGGGGCGGAGTTCACCAACCGCGGCAAAACCTACGTGGCCATCCACTACACTGATCCCCAGGGCCGTTCGGGCTACTACTCCCCGGACGGAATGCACATGCGCAAGGCGTTCCTGCGCACCCCTGTCGAGTTTACCCGCATCAGCTCGCGCTTCGGTAAACGCTTCCACCCCATCCTGAACCGCATGCGCGCCCACAAGGGCGTGGACTATGCCGCCCCAAATGGCACCCCCATCCGCGCCACCGCCAACGGCAAGGTGATCTTCAAGGGCCGCAAGGGAGGCTATGGCCGGACGGTCATACTGAAGCATGGCAAGCGCTACAGTACCCTGTACGCCCACATGTCCCGTTATGGGAAGGGAATACGCCCCGGGCGG
>DRMK01000215.1 GCA_011322575.1 Gammaproteobacteria bacterium | reverse complement strand
ACAGGGGGTGGCGGGTCGCAGCTTCATTACTTTCAGGTATCCGGTTTTGACCTACAGAATTGGCCCGATCACCACGAATTTGCTGGTCGCCGCATTTTGCGGAGCGGCTCTACTGCTTGCCGGATGCGAGGATGCGAAGACCAACAATCCTCCCACCATCTCGGGAAACCCACCCACCCAAGTGGAGGAGGACACTCCTTACAGTTTCAAGCCGATGGCCGAAGATTCCGACGAGGGAGATACCCTGACCTTTTCCATTACCAACCCCCCCTCGTGGGCCAGTTTCGATCCGGCCACCGGGAGATTGAGCGGAACTCCGGACAATGGGGACGTTGGTACCACGAAGGGAATCATAATTACCGTGACCGACTCTGCAGGGGGCAAGGCGTCGCTGCCATCTTTCGACCTCACGGTAACCAATGTCAATGATGCTCCCGTAATAACCAAGAATCAGAAGTTTAGCGTGGCGGAGAACAGTGCCGTCGGAACGGCGGTGGGAGAGGTCGAAGCAACCGATGTGGACGGCTCCATCACCGGGTTCAGCATAACGGGTGGCAATAAGGACGATGCGTTTGCGATAGATGACAGCGGAAAACTTACCGTAGCCAATAAGGGAGCGCTGGATTTCGAGACAATGCCCACCTTCAATCTGAAGGTAACTGCCAGCGACGGGAGCGCCACTTCCGAAGTAGAGACAGTGGTGATCGATCTTATCAACATCAACGAGTACCCGCCAGTGACTGCCGGCAGTTGTCACACCACGCCACAGGAAAGTCCGCTGACGGAGACACTGCAGGCCAGCGACCCGGATGATGGAGACAGCCTGACCTATGCACTGGGAAGCAACGGGGAGCATGGCACTGGGCCCATGACCACGGCCAACGGCGGCAGAGTCGTCATCACCAACAGCAGTACCGGTGACTATATCTATACTCCCAAATCCAGCGGCGGCAGGGGCAGGGACACTTTCGCCTATCAGGTCACCGATAGCGGAGGAGCCACTGCCACTGGAACAGAGACCGTCATAGTCGAGCTGAAGATCATGCCACTTGGTGACTCCATCACGGCGGGAGAGGAGAACGTGGGGGGTTCCGACGGTCTCCCGGAGATTCCGTTCCGCAAGGGATACCGCAAGCCGCTTTACCAGCTACTGGGCAACAACGGTTATGAGGTTGACTTCGTCGGCAGGCTCAATCAGGGGTGCAGCGCTGGCTACGACCATGACGCCGAGGGGTGGTCAGGTTTCACAGCGGAGCAGCTCGCAGGCAGTGTTCCCGGTCCTGCCAGAAAGCTGTGCAACGGTACCCAAGTGAGTTTCAGCAGCATCCAGGATGAGCTGAACAGCTATCCTGCCGATATAATCTTGCTACATATCGGCACCAATGATGTCGAAAACACCAGTGCGGCCGATATTGCATCGATTCTGGATGACATAGATGCCTGGGAAGACAGTGCCAACGGCAACCCGGTTACGGTTCTGCTGGCCAAGATCATTGGTAGCTGGCGAGCGGTGGATTGTAGCGGGAGTTTCAGCACCTGCGGCAATCCGGCTGTTACCGCCCTCAACAACGAAATAGCCACCATGGTTGCCAATCGTAATGACGACGTGATTCTGGTCGATCAGTTCAGCGCCTTGAGCTATCCAGCCGATCTCGGTGACCAGAGCAGGACCAGCGGCTACCGGGTACACCCCAACAGCAACGGCTACACCAAGATGGCCAACAGGTGGTACAGCAAATTGACCGGCCTGCTGGAGAAGTGTCCCTGATTCGCCCCCTCCGCGCCTCGTGGCTGGTGGTACAGCGCCGCCCGATTGCTTCTGCAGTTTGTTTCCCCGCCGCCGAAACCGGCAGAAACTGGTTATGCCCGTGCAAGTGAAGGTATAATCTACCCCCTGTTGCATACCTAACCGGAAACCACCGCGAGCGCCGTCTCCATCGGCAGCAGGGAGCGTGATCTACGATGCACAAGCAGAGCAGCTACTCTTACGACGAGCTTATCGCCTGCGCCAGGGGGGAGCTGTTT
>DRMK01000214.1 GCA_011322575.1 Gammaproteobacteria bacterium | reverse complement strand
TCGAGGGTGGCCTTACTCTCAGATTTCAGGAGATCCACGGGCTGCAACAGGTAGTGCGTAACTTGGTTTCCAGCGGCATGCTGGTGACCTGGCTGATCGTTGCCCTGGCTACCCATCTCCTGCTCGGCTTCGACTGGAATCTCTCTTTCCTGTTTGGCGCCGTGATGGTGGTGACCGGCCCCACCGTAATCGTTCCCCTGCTGCGTACGGTTCGGCCGAATGCCAGGATTTCCAACATCCTGCGCTGGGAGGGGATCGTGATAGACCCGATCGGCGCCTTGCTGGCGGTGCTGGTGTTCGAGTTCATTATCTCCGGCCAGGGGGGCAGCGCCCTTACCCATACCCTGGCGGTCTTTGGGACGATCCTGGTGGTGGGGTTTGCCATGGGGGCGGCGGCCGGTTATCTGCTGGGGCTGGTGTTACGCCACCATCTGCTGCCCGAATATCTGCACAACGTGGCGACGCTGGTGGTGGTGTTCGGGGTATTTGCCTTCTCCAACGCCATTGCCGAGGAGTCCGGACTGCTCACCGTTACGGTGATGGGGATCTGGCTGGCGAACATGAAGCAGGTGCCCATGAGGGATATACTCAACTTCAAGGAGAGTCTCAGCGTACTGCTCATATCCGGGCTATTTATCATTTTGGCGGCGCGCATCGAGACAGGGCAGTTCGCGCGGCTCGGCTGGGGGGCGGTCGCCCTGTTCCTCGCCATCCAGTTCGTCGCCCGTCCGGCAAAGGTGTTCGTCTCCACCCTGGGTTCCAGCCTGGAGTGGCGCGAGCGGGCGCTACTGGCCTGGATCGGTCCGCGGGGCATCGTTGCCGCGGCGGTGACCGCCCTGTTCGCCATGCGTCTCCAGCAGCAGAACTATCCCGGCGCCGAACTCCTGGTGCCTCTGGCGTTCACCATTATCATCGGAACGGTAGTGGTGCAGAGTGCTACGGCGGGCGCCCTGGCGCGCCTGCTGGGGGTGGCCGAGCCGGAACCAAAAGGTTTTCTCATCATTGGCGCCAACTCGTTTGCCAGGGCCATTGGCCGGGTGTTGAGGAAACATGGTTTCCGCGCCGTGCTGACCGATACCAACTGGGCGCACATAAAGGAGGCGCGGGTCAAGGATGGTCTGGATACCTTCTACGGCAACCCGGTTTCCGATTATGCCGATCGCCATCTAAACCTGGTGGGGATGGGGCGCATGCTGGGGTTGTCGCGGCAGAGCGATTTGAATGCGCTGGCCAGCCTCAAGTATCGCACCGAGTTTGGCCGCAACGGTATCTACACCTTGCAGTCCAGCGCTGACGTCAAGCGTTCCGAGAAACTGAACGTGTCTGGGGAGCATCGCGGTCACATACTGTTTGGCGAGGATGTAACCTACTCCAAGCTGGCCAGCCTGATGAGCCAGGGAGCGGAGATCCGCAGCACTCTGCTGACCAAGGAGTTCGATTTCGATGCCTACCGCGGCACCTACGGTAGCCGGGCCATACCCCTGTTTGCGCTTGGTCCCAAGGGTAATCTGGAGTGTTTTGTGGCGGGAGGCAAGCTGGCGCCCCAGCCGGGGTGGACGGTTATAGCCCTGATCCAGCCGGAGAAGAGGGAGAGTGCGGAATCTTCAGGGAGGTGATGGCCGGGTGACAGGCGCAGGTATAACCGCCCGGCCCGCTCCGAAATCCGGGGAGCTGGATGACCGCATGGCAAATAGGTTTCGCTGTCGAGAAGGAGCAGCCAATGAGCATGGGGGAACATTCCAAAATTTTTGACGTAGCAGGTCTGGAGGCGCTGGTGGGTAGCCTGCTGGAGGAGGCGCAGCGCCAGGGCGCCAGCGCGGCCGAGGTGGCGGGCAATCTTGGCGAGGGGCTTTCGGTTACGGTGCGCCGCGGCGAGGTGGAGACCATTGAGCACAACCGCGACCGCGGACTGGGGGTGACGGTCTATTTCGGTCGGCGCAAGGGGTCGGCCAGCACCACGGAGTTCAGCCGCGAGGCGGTGCAGCGTACCGTGCAGGCGGCCTGCGACATAGCCCGCCTGGCCGCCGAGGATCCCTGCCAGGGACTGGCCCCGGCCCGGCTGATGGCCAGCGATATTCCCGATCTGGATCTGTTTCACCCGTGGGGAGTAGATGTGGAGCGGGCTATCTCCCTGGCGCAGGAGTGCGAGCAGGCGGCGTTCGATGCCGAGCCGCGCATCAGTAACTCGGAGGGTGGTACGGTGAGCAGTCACGCCGGATACCATCTGTATGGCAACAGTCACGGATTCCTGGGTGGGTATCCTACTACCCGCCACACTGTCAGCTGCGCGGTCATCGCGGGAGAGGGTGAAGGGATGCAGCGCGACTACTGGTACAGCACCGCGCGCCACCCCGATGCCCTGGAGCCGGTGGTTGAGGTGGGACGCCAGGCGGCACAGCGCGCCGCGCGCCGATTGGGGGGGCGGCGTCTCTCCACATGCAGAGTGCCGGTGCTGTTCTGCGCCGAGGTGGCCAGCAGCCTGCTTTCCCATCTGGTAGGCGCGGTACGGGGCGGGACGCTGTACCGCAAGGCCAGCTTCCTGCTGGACCATCTGGGCCGGCAGATCTTCCCCGATTTCGTGCACATCCATGAGCAGCCGCATCTCGAGGGGGCGCTGGGGAGCGCACCGTTCGACAACGAGGGGGTGGCCACGCGGCCGCGGGATCTGGTGCGTGATGGCGTGCTGCAGGGTTACGTGCTGGACGGCTACTCGGCCTGCAAGCTGGGAATGGAGACCACCGGCAATGCGGGCGGGGTGCACAATCTTACCATTGCCCCGGGCGTGCAGGAGGGCGGTGGTGGGGAGTTCTCCTTCGGGGAGATGCTGAAGAGGATGGATCGCGGGCTGCTGGTTACCGAGCTGATGGGGCAGGGGGTGCGCCTGATCACCGGTGACTATTCACGCGGTGCGGCCGGCTTCTGGGTGGAGGGGGGCGAGATCCGGTATCCGGTAGAGGAGATCACCATTGCCGGAAATCTGCGGGAGATGTTTGCCGGCCTGGTGATGGTGGGGAGCGATCTGGATCTGCGCGGTACCCTCCGCACCGGCTCCTGGCTGATCGAGCAGATGACCGTGGCCGGGGAGTAGGGCGGCCTCCTGCCGCCGGTACAGAAAAAAACCCGCCCTGTCGATAAAGGCGGGTATGAGACAGGCAACCAGCAAACACTACCCGTCGCTCAGCTCGCTGGCGGTGCGTAACGAGCCCCGTGCAGAGGGCGATGAGTGGTTTGCGGTGGCCGGTCGGCCAGGTCTCCTGGATCCCGAACTTCTGCTCGACGCCATATCGGGACACACCTCCCTGCTCATAACCGATCGAAGCGGAAATATTCTGTATCTCAACCGCCGGGCGTGCGAACTCGGGGGCTGGAGGGCGGCGGAGCTGCTGGGCCGGAGCTTTCGCCGTCTGCTTCCGGAGGATGGTGGGGAAACGGAGCAGTTCTGGGCAAGCATCGTGGCGGGGCGGCCCTGGAGGGGAGAGCTACGCCAGCGCACCTCCCTGGGCCGGGAGCTGTGGACGGATACCGCGGTCACTCCCCTGCCGCAGCGGGACGGAGAGGATGGTCTCCGCCTGATCATCCAGACCGGGATCACCGGGTTGAAGAGAACCGAGGCCGCCCTGCGGGTTTCGGAGCAGCGGCACCGGGCGCTCCTGGAGCAGGCCAACGACGCCATTCTGCTGGTGGACATGGATGGCTGGCTGGTGGAGGCCAACCGGAGGGCGGAGGAGCTGACCGGTTACGGACGCGCCGAGCTGTGTAACATGCATATGCAGCAGCTGGTCCCCGGAAACCTGCGGGGCGCCCTGCTCGATCTGCATCAGGAGGTGCTGGAGGACGGGCGCAAGCTGCTGCACGGCGGGGTGCTGCTGCGCCGGGACGGTTCCCTGATCCAGGTGGATATCTCTTGCTCGGTGATTGATGGTGGTGGACCGCGATTCATCCAGGGGATTCTGCACGACGTAACCAGGCGCCGCAGGCTGGAGGGAGAGCTGGTGCGCGCCCGGGTCGAGGCGGAGCGGGCCGGTCAGGCCAGGATGGGATTTCTCTCCCGGGTCAGCCACGAGCTACGCACCCCGCTGAATGCCATTCTCGGGTTCGCCCAGCTGTTGCAGGAGGGGAGAGAGTCCCGGCGGGAGAACATCAGCCAGATCCTGGAGTCCGGTTGGCAGCTGCTGGAGCTGATCGAGGATCTGCTCAACTACTCCCGGATCGAGACTGGCGCCCTGCGCATCGAGCAGGGGGCGGTTCCCGCCCGGGAGATCCTGCAGGAGTGCCGGGACCTGATGGAGCCGCTGGCGCGGGAGCGGAATGTCTCCCTGGAGCTGATGCCGGTACCGGGCCACATCATGATCCGGGCGGATCGGGAGCGTCTCAAGGAGGTTCTGCTGAGTCTGGGAACCAACGCCATCAAGTACAACAGGATCAACGGCAGCGTCAGCCTCAGCGCCGTGGTGGAGTCGAACCGGGTGCGCATCAACGTAAGCGATACCGGGATCGGGATCCGGCCCGAGAAGATGCAGCTGCTGTTCGAACCCTTTGAACGGCTTGGGCAGGAGGATGGCTCCATCCGCGGCAGCGGTCTTGGCCTGGTGATAGCCAGGCGGCTCACAGAGCTGATGGGAGGCACCCTGGGGGTCTGGAGCGAGCCCGGCGTGGGAACATCGTTCTGGCTCGATCTGGAGCTGATTCCGGAAGGGTGATTCCTCTCCCGCTGGCGCAGTCTGGTACTCTTTCAGGGTAATAAATCAGGATTCAGTTGGAGGGACGCTGAATCCTGATTGGGTCTTCCTCAAATCGTGTGGGTAAAATGGTAAATCATCCTTGACAGGCAGAATGCACGCCGGAAGATGGTCGGCAGAAGGGGATTGGGGAGAGTTTGGGATAGCCGGAGCAGTTGCAATTGGCGCAGGCGGTGGATATCCGCCACTCCCCGGCCAGACGGCCCCAATCCCCTTCTGGCTACCGAGTATGTGGCGTGCATTCTGCCTGTCAAGGATGATTTACCATTTCACCCACACGCTTTGAGGAAGAGCTTCCTGATTATTACCTTGAAAGAGTACTACAATCCACCTTCTCGCCCCAGAACTCCGGCATCGCCAGCGCCGCGCGGTGGATCGCGTGGTTGTAGTAGCGGGTGGGAAACGGCTTGTTGCGGCTCGCCTCCTCGCGGAACAGGTTCAGCGGCCCGCCTTTTCCGGCCATGGTGGCGCTCCACCAGCCGGAGGGATAGACCGGTTGCGGAAAGAGTATGGTCTGCAGCCGGCTGAAGCCCGCTTCCCGCATCGCGCCACGCATGGCGCGGATCAGATCCTGATGAATCAGGGGGGACTCGCTCTGGTGCACCAGGACGCCCTCATCTCCCAGGGCGCGCATGCAGTCCCGGTAGAACTTCGCGCTGAACAGCCCCTCGGCGGGGCCGACGGGATCGGTGCTGTCCACGATGATCACATCGAGAGAGCCGGGAGCGGCCTCCTTCACCCAGCGGATGGCGTCGGCGAACAGCAGGGTGGCGCGCGGGTCGTCGTTGGCCTCGCACAGCTCGGGAAAGTATCTCTCCGCCAGCCGCGTGACCCGTTCGTCGATCTCCACCTGCGTTACCTGCTTGATCTCCGGGTGGCGCAGCACCTCGCGCAGGGTGCCGCAGTCACCACCCCCGACGATCAGCACCCGCTCCGGGGCGGGGTGGGTGAACAGGACGGGATGGCTCATCATCTCGTGATAGAGGAAGTTGTCACGATCCGACAGCATGATAAAACCGTCGATCACCATCAGGGTGCCGAAATGGGTGGTTTCAAGGATCTCGATGTGCTGAAACGGCGTCCGCTCCTCGTGCAGCTTCCGCTTCACCTGCAGGGAGAAGGCGCTGCCCGATTCGGGACAGATCTCTGTGAACCAGTCGTCGGTAAGTGTCATGTTCCTGCTTTCGCTTCCGGCGTTTGGGCCACAAGATACCGGATGTTCTGTTACACTTGCAACGATGCAGCGCTTGAACGGCAAACATGTCCTGCTGGGAGTGACAGGTGGCATCGCCGCCTGCAAGAGCGCCGATCTGGTGCGCCGCCTGCGCGAGGCGGGGGCGGAGGTGCGCGTGGTGCTCACCGAGGCCGGGGCGCGCTTTGTAACCCCTCTTGCCTTCGAGGCGCTCTCCGGCCATCCGGTAGCGGGCCGTATGTTCGATCCGCAGGGCCGGGGCGCGATGGAGCACATCGACCTGGCGCGCTGGGCCGACGTGATTCTGGTCGCGCCCGCCACCGCCCACACCATTGCGCGGTTGAGTCACGGCCTGGCCGACGATCTGCTCACCACCATCTGCCTCGCCAGCAGCGCGCCGCTGGCCCTGGCCCCCGCCATGAACCGGCAGATGTGGGACAACCCGGCGACCCGCGCCAACGTGGAGCGGCTCCGGGAGAGGGGAGCGCACCTGTTCGGACCCGCCGATGGAGAGCTGGCCTGTGGCGAGAGCGGTATGGGCCGCATGCTGGAGCCGACGCAGCTGGCGGAGTTGCTGGCCGGTCTGTTCGCGGCGCCGCTGCTGGCCGGGGTGCGGGTTATGGTGACCGCCGGTCCCACCCTGGAGGATATCGACCCGGTGCGTTACATAGGCAACCGCAGCTCCGGCAAGATGGGCTATGCGGTGGCCGCCGCGGCGCTCCAGGCTGGCGCGGAGGTGACGCTGGTGAGCGGCGAGACCTGCCTTTCTCCCCCTTGCGGGGTCACCGTGGTCCGGGTGCGCAGTGCTGCCGAGATGTATGCTGCGGTGATGCAGCGGGTGACGCATTGTGATATCTTCGTGGGCGCGGCGGCGGTGGCCGACTACCGTCCGGTCCGGCGCGCCGGACAGAAGATCAAGAGAGATCGCGTCCGCATGGAGCTGCAGCTGGAGCGGAATCCCGACATCCTTGGTGAGGTGAGCGCTCTGGACAGAAGGCCGTTTTGCGTCGGTTTCGCCGCCGAGACGGAGCGGGTAACGGAACATGCCCGCGCCAAGATGTCCGGCAGGGGGCTGGATATGATTGCCGCCAACCGGGTGGGGGAACCGGACAGCGGCTTCGAAAGCGATACCAACAGCCTCGAAGTGCTGTGGAACGGTGGGGGAGAGGCCATCCCCCTGGCTACCAAGGAGAGGGTGGCGCAACGGCTGGTAGAGCTTATTGCGCAGCGTTACGGGAAGAGGCCCTTTGCCGGTTCGACCGGGTGAGGCGCCCAATAATTGTTGCCCTGGCAACCAAATATTTGGTTGCCAGCCAGGGAAGGATATTGGTCGATCGCAATATTTGTGACCTATTTCAAATAATATCAATCTATTTTCCCGGATGGTGTAAGGATGGTTCAGCGCATGTTGCTGTAAGCAATTACTTACCATCCCAAATAAAGAATGTGGTGGGAGTCGCCGATAGCTCTGCTGTTGGGCGGTTGTCATACCTGCCCTGACGAGGGAGTAGTGATGCAGAAGATACAGCTTAAAATCCTCGACCCCCGTGTGGGAACCGAATTCCCCCTGCCGGAGTATGCCACCGAGGGGGCCGCGGGTATGGATCTGCGCGCCTGCCTTCAGGAGGAGATCACCCTCGAACCGGGCGACACCACACTGCTCCCCACCGGTCTGGCGATCCATGTGGCGGATCCCTCCCTGGCAGCGGTGATCCTGCCCCGCTCCGGGCTGGGCCACAAGCATGGCATCGTGCTGGGGAATCTGGTGGGGCTCATCGACTCCGACTATCAGGGGGAGCTGATGGTCTCCTGCTGGAACCGGGGAGGGGAGAGCTTCACCATACGCCCCGGCGAGCGCGTCGCGCAACTGGTGTTTGTACCCGTGGTGCAGGCCGCCTTTCAGTTGGTGGATGAGTTCGACGCCAGCCGGCGCGGAGCCGGGGGGTTTGGCCATACCGGCCGGCACTGAGACAGGAGGGTATCCCATCATGCCACTACAACAGCTGCGCAGCGCCAAACCCTACTATCCCCCGGCGGTGAGCGCCTCCATATTCAAGTCCTACGACATACGCGGGATTGCGGGGGAGACGTTGACCCCCGATACCATCTATGCCTTGGGACGGGCCATCGGCAGCGAAGCGGCCGCGCGAGGCGTAGCCACTCTGGCGGTAGGCCGTGATGCGCGCCTTTCCAGCCCGGAGTTTGCCAGGATACTGATTCGCGCCCTGTGCGATTGCGGCTGTGAGGTGCTGGATGCGGGCATGGTTCCCACCCCCCTGCTCTATTTCACTGCGCACTACCACGCCGCCGGCAGCGGGGTGATGA
>DRMK01000213.1 GCA_011322575.1 Gammaproteobacteria bacterium | reverse complement strand
GCATAATCGTTTACTGGTTTTTTGGAAGCACATCAAGGAATATCAGAAGAAACTGAATGGTTATCCGGAAGCACTGTTACCATCTTTCAACCAGGCTTTTTGCCGGACAGGGCGGTTTGTCATCGTTGCCTGCCATACCCTTGTTTGCCTTTCGATGGATGGCGGGGCAACGGTGAAACGGCCGCTTTCCCACCTGTTTGCCCTCTGTCTGCTGGCTTTCCCCCTTTCAGTATTGGCAGTGGAGGAATTGACGCTGGACCGGCTGCTGCAGCGTACCCTGGAGAACTATCCCGATCTGCTGCTCGCGGATCTGGATGTGGAGCACGCCCGGCAGGAGCTGCCGCAGGTGGAGAGCCGGACCGGTTTCGTGCTGGGCTGGAGAGGCGGCTACTCCAGGGAGATCTCCTTTATTGGCACGCCGAGTGACATCTACAGCCTGGGAGGCGAACTGGGCCGCACCTTGAGCAGCGGTGAACGGATCGGCTTCTCCGCCTCCATCCGGCGGGAGGACAACAGCGGAGGCGCGGTTTTTCGCGGCTATCCCAATCCGGCCGACAGCGTCAATGCCGATCTCAGCTACCGCAAGCCCTTCTGGCGCGGGGATGCCAACCCGGAGTATAACCAGGGTCTGGTCATCGCCCGGCAGCAGACGGAGATCGCCAGGGCCAGACGCCGCGAGCAGCGTGATCGGCTGGCGCAGCAGGCGATCGACCTGTTTTATTCCGCCCTGTTCACTGGCTTCCGCATGGCCAACAGCCGCGACGCCATCCGCCGGGCGCAGCGGCTGAAAGGGTATATCGAGGAGAGGGCCAAGCTGGGGCTGGCCGAAAAGCAGGATCGCCTGCAGGCGCAGGCCAGGCTGGAGGCGGAGCGGGCGGCCCACCGCTCTCTGGAGCTGCTGTGGAGCGAGCAGCAGATCTCCCTCAACCGTCTCCTGGGGGAGCCCTGGGACAATCGGCTCAGGCTGCTGGAGGATGCGGAGGAGTTTCCCGCTTCCGAGGCCGATATCGAGACCATCCTCGGCGAGGCCTATCGGCACAGTCCCGCCCTGGAGCAGGAGCGGGCCCGCCTGGAGATCGCCCGCGCAGTGATAGAGCAGCGCCGCGATGCGCGCCGCGACATGCTGGACCTGGTGGTTTCTGCCGGAGTGCGCAATCTGTCCGGAGATACGGGAAACGGATTTCTGAACAGATCGGATGTGGCGGGTGGTGTGAGCGTGGAGTATCAGAAGGCGCTGGATCACCGGGGATTCGATGCTGCGCTCTACCAGGCGCAACTGGAGCGTGACCGGGTGCTGCAGGAGATGGAGAAGCTGCGTTACGAGCTGCGTTACCGCATTGCCGGTCTGGTGGCGGAGATAGGGGAGAACCGCGAGGCCCTGGAGAGCTATCGCCGGCGGCTGGAGAGCGAAACCGCCAAGTACCGGGAGTCGGAGCGTCTCTACCGGGAGGCGCGACTGGACACCAGCCTGCTGATTCAGCACGAGGCAGAGCTGCAGGCCGCTGAACTGGCCCTGCAGCAACAGCGCGTGGAGCTGCTCAAGCGCCAGGCGACCCTGGCCCTGCTGCGCGGGAAGCTCGCTCCATGACGGGCCTTATCCGGTTTTTCGTCCAGCGTGGCCTGCTGGTCAATCTGATCTCCATCGCCGTTATGCTGCTGGGGCTGTTCGCCGCCTATGAGATTAACCGGGAGGCGTTTCCCAACGTCAACCTGGATCAGATCCAGATCGGGGTAAGCTACCCCGGGGCGACTCCCGAGGAGGTGGAGCGCCTGGTGATCACCCCCATCGAGCAGGAGATCAAGGCGCTCAACGGTATCGACAAGATGATCTCGGTATCGTTTCCCGGCTCCGGCACCATAACCCTTGATCTGGATCCCGACGCCACCAACCGGGAGCGCATCACCAGCGACGTGCAGCTGGCGGTGGATCGTGCCGATCTGCCCGATGATCTGCCGCGCCAACCCTATGTGCTGGAGATAGACGGCACCGTGTTTCCGGTTATCCGGCTGGCCATATCGGCGCCGCTGCCACCGGTGGAGCTGAAACGGCTGGGCGATCAGATTGAGCAGGATCTGCTCAACCTGGAGGGGGTGGCGATGGTGCAGAGGCCGGGTGACCGCAAGGCGGAGCTGCGTATCGTGGTGGATCCGGAGAAAATGCATCGCCACAGGGTCTCCATATCCCAGGTGAGCGAGCTGCTGCGCGGCTGGAACATCAATGCCCCGGTGGGTGAGCTGGATACCGACGGCGGGCAGAAGGCCCTGCGCATCGTCGGGGAGTTCAGGGATCCGCGGGACGTGGCCAGCCTGGTGTTGCGCGCCAACGAGCGCGGCGATGCACTGCGCCTCGGGGATATCGCTAGCGTGGAGGAGAGCCTCGCCGAGCCGCGGGTCCTGTACAACGTGAGCGGGGAGACAGCGCTCAGCATGATCATCCTCAAGAAGACCGATGCCGACATCATCGACGTGGTGGATACCCTGCGTGGCTACCTGGACAGGGTGCCGGAGATCTACGGGGAGCAGGTGCATGTTAAGACCTTCGAGGACTTTTCGCGCTTTACCCGCATGCGCCTTGCGGTGCTGACCAACAACGGTGCGGTGGGGATCGTCCTGGTATTTCTGTCGCTGTTCATGTTCCTGCGCCCCTCCGTCGCCACTACCACCACCTGGGGATTGCCCATCGTCTTCTCCTGTGGCCTCTACATTCTCTACCTGTCGGGCATGACCCTGAACCTGATCTCCATGCTCGGTTTCATCATGGTGCTCGGGATGCTGGTGGACGATGCCATAATCATCGGCGAGAATATCACCTACCACATGGAGCGGGGGTTGCGGCCCCTGGAGGCGGCGGTGAAGGGGGCCATCGAGCTGATCGGGCCGGTCACCACCACGGTGACCACTACCATCGTCGCCTTTCTCCCCATGCTGTTCATGAGCGGCATCATCGGCAAGTTCATCGTCTCCATCCCCGTGGTGGTGATGCTGATGCTGGCCCTGTCGCTGCTGGAGTCGTTCTTCATTCTCCCCAGCCATGTCGCCCACATCGCCCATCCACGCAAACAGGTCAAGGAGCGCGCCTGGCTGGTGGCGATGGAGAACGGTTACGCAAGGCTGCTGAAGCTGGCCCTCAAGCTGCGCTGGCTGACCATAGCCATCTCCGTGGCCATGCTGGTCGGCAGCGTCTGGCTGGCCAGGAACCACATGTCGTTCCAGCTGTTCCCTCCCGCCGGCGTGGATCAGTATGTGCTGCGCGTCACCGCGCCATCCGGAATCACCCTTGAGCGCATGCAGGAGCGTCTGCTGGAGGTGGATCGGAAGGTGCGGGAGAGCATCGAACCCCGCTATCTGGAGGCCACCATCATCACCGCCGGGCAGATCGCCATGGATGCGGGCGATCCGCTTACCCAGCGCGGCTCACGCTATGGACAGATCAGGGTGCTCTACACGCCCGCGGTGTCCCGTCCTGAACATGACGCCATGGATGACATGCACAGGCTTGCGCGCGAGATTCCGCCTCTCTTTCCCGGCCTGAAGATCGCCTTTACCGAGATCAAGGGCGGTCCGCCCACCGGGCGTCCGCTGGAGGTGGAGATCAGCAGCAATGACAGCAAAACCGGGGAAACTGCGGCGCGGCGTCTGATCGGGTTTCTCGAGCAGGTGGAGGGGGTCACTTCGGTAGAGAGCGGGCTGCAGCGCGGCGACGACGAACTGCACATAGTGCTGGATCGCGGCCTGGCGGCATACGCGGGGGTGGATTTGGCCACGGCCGCCAACCACCTGCGCGCGGCGGTGGACGGCCTGGTGGTCACCACCCTGCGCCGTGGGACCGAGGAGATCGATGTTACCATACGTTTTCCGGACTTCGGAAAACGGCAGCTGGAGATGATCGGCAGCCTGGAGATCCCGAACCGCCAAGGGGGACTGGTGCCGCTGGAGAAGATCGCCCGTTTCGAGGAGCATCCCGGCTACTCCACCATTCGCCACAAGGCGGGAATCAGGGTGGTCACGGTAACTGCCAACATAGATACCGATCGTCTCACCAGTGTTGCCATCAACCGCCTGGTGATGGAGAAGGAATCCCAGTGGTTGGGTGACGCAGCGGGCAGGGTGACTGTCAACTACGGTGGCGAGGAGGAGAAGAACCAGGAGTCGGTGCGGGATCTCATGTTCTCGTTCCTGTTCGCCATCGTAGGGATCTTCTTTATTCTCGCCATCCAGTTCAACAGCCTGGGCTATCCCATCATCGTCCTGCTGGCCATACCGTTCGGCGCCATCGGGATCATCGTGAGCTTCTACCTGCACGATCTGTTCTGGCGGCCGATGCCGCTCTCTTTCTTCGCCCTGATGGGCATGGTGGCGCTCTCGGGAGTGGTGGTCAACAGCGCACTGGTGCTGCTGGTATTCGTGCAGCGCGCCATCGAGCAGGGGCTGGAGTGGCGCGAAGCGATCATCCAGGCGGGACGCAGGCGGTTGCGTGCGGTGGTACTCACCGCCGCCACCACCGTGCTGGGACTGCTTCCCACCGCCTATGGGTGGGGCGGAATGGATCCATTTGTCTCCCCCATGGCGCTGGCGCTATCCTCCGGACTGGCATTTGCCACTGTAATAACACTCCTGGCGATTCCTGCCATTCTGGCTGCGTCATTCGATGTTCAGAAACTGTTTCGCAAGTTAACCGGTCGTGGTTCCCGAACGTGAGCAACAGCTTCCTGCAAGCGGCAAAAAAATATATTTGGGGTGACCTGGAACGTGGCGGCCCGCTGCGCAGGGGAGTCATATTGCTGCTGCGCATGCTCTACGTTCTGGTGCGGGATTTGGCGCGCGGGCAGCTTTCGCTGCGCGCGGCGAGTCTCTCCTACACCACGCTGCTGTCTCTGGTACCGCTGTTGGCAGTAAGCTTTTCGGTACTGCAGGCGTTTGGGGTCTACAACCAGCTGGAGCCGCTGCTGCTGCAGTTTCTGGAGCCACTCGGACCGAAGGGTGCCGAGATAGGTGAACGCATCGTCAGCTTCGTCAGCAACATGCGGGTCGGCGTATTGGGCTCCGTCGGTCTGGCGATGCTCTTCTACACCGTTATAAGCCTGGTCAACAAGATCGAGAGGTCCTTCAACCACATCTGGCGGGTGAAAGAAAACCGCACTTTTGGAAGGCGGT
>DRMK01000212.1 GCA_011322575.1 Gammaproteobacteria bacterium | reverse complement strand
AGTCGAGCCGCCCCTCCCCGCCGCAGGGCATCGCGCTGGGGAGCCCGAAAGATGGTTTCCGAGACCCCCTCTCCATCCAGCTTTACCACCGCCCGCTCCGGCCGGAAGGAGAGATCCTCCTCGATGGTGAGATATATGGTCACACCCTCCAGGGCGGCCGCCCCGGAACCTCCCGCGGAACGCACCCTCTCCTCCAACTCGAGCATGCCGCGCTTGGCCTGCTGCAGATCCGCTTCGAGCTGTTGCAGAGGCTCGGCGGCATTGGCCACCACCAGCCCGCAGCAGAGCAGCAGAGCCAGCCCCGTTTTGCGAAAGAGGGAATCCATAACGGGAAATTCTATCATCGGAATACATCCATATAGTAAATGTCTCCCGGCAAAGCCGTGGGATACTTACTGAGGTTCTTCCCCGAATCGTGTGGGTGAAAATGGTAAATCACCGCGTAGCGGCTTCGTCCTTGACAGGCAGAATGCACGCCGGAAGATGGTCGGCATAAGGGGATTGGGGACACTTTGGGATAGCCGAACCACCTGCAATTGGCGCGGTATGTGGATACCCGGTAGTCTCCACCCAGACCGCCCCAATCCCCTTCTGGCGACCGAGTATGTGGCGTGCATTCTGCCTGTCAAGGATGATTTACCATTTCACCCACACGATTCGGGGAAGAACCCTTACTGATATGATTCAATCACCTTCCCGGGCATCGACCCAGCCCCGCATATGCCGCCTGGCCAGAGCGGCCAGCGCCTCCATGTGATCCTCTCTGGTGTTGAGGGCCGGAATATAGTGGTAGCTGCGCCCGCCCGCCTCCAGGAAACGCCGGCGGTTCTCCTCCCCGATCTCCTCCAGCGTCTCCAGGCAGTCGGCGGCGAAGCCGGGGCAGATCACATCCACCGCCGCCACCCCCTGCTCTCCCCAGCCGCGCAGGGTCTCGTCGGTGTACGGGGTAACCCATTCGGCGCGCCCGAAGCGGGACTGGAAGGCCACCTGCCACGCTTCATCGTCCAGCCCCAGCTGCCGCGCAACCAGCCGTGCCGTGGCGTGGCACTGCTCCGGATAGGGATCTCCATCCAGCCACCCCTTGCGGGGAATGCCGTGGAACGAGAACAGCAGCCGATCGGGGCGCGTTCCGCGCCGCTCCCACTGCTCCCGGATACTGTTTGCCAGCGACCGCACATAGCCCGCGTCATCGTGATAACCGGCAACGAAACGCAGCTCGGGAACCCGGCGTACACCCGTCAGGGCCGCCGTCACCGCATCGAAGGTGGAGCCGGTGGTGGTGGCGGAGTATTGCGGATAGAGCGGCAGGACGAGGATGCGATCACACCCTGCGCGGCGTAGCCGCTCCAGGCCATCGCCGATGGATGGTGCCCCATAGCGCATGGCGACCTCCACCCTGACCGGCCCCGGCAGGCGCTCGCCGAGCAGCCGTTGCAGCAGCTCCCCCTGTTTCAGGGTGGTGACCAGCAGCGGAGAGCCCCGTTCGGTCCAGATGGACTGGTAGGCCTGCGCCGAGCGCCGGGGGCGGGTTCTCAGGATCCGTCCGTGCAGGATCAGCCACCAGAGGAGACGGGGCATCTCCACGATGCGCGGGTCCCACAGAAACTCCGCCAGATAGCGCCGCAAGGCGGCCGGGGTGGGAGCCTCCGGAGTCCCCATGTTGGTCAACAGTACCCCGATGGGCGGGGGGTGCCGTAATCCGTCCTGGTGGTCGTTCATGATCCGGGAGCCGGGGGCCTGCCAGAGGAAACATCAAAAAAAGCGTGGTACGAAAACCACGCTTTCTATCTAAAAGATCTGCGCTCTCTAGGGCGTCACTGCTTGCCCACAAAGCCGGCATTCACCCGCTCGCGCAGCTCCTTGCCTGGCTTGAAGTGCGGCACATACTTGCCGGACAGGGGCACCGCTTCGCCGGTCTTGGGGTTGCGCCCCACCCGTGGCGGGCGGTAGTGCAGCGAAAAGCTGCCGAATCCCCGCACCTCGATGCGCTCGCCATTGGCCAGCGACTGCGCCATGCGCTCCAGCACCGTCTTGACCGCCAGCTCCACATCCTTCTCCGGCAGCTGGTTACGCATGCGCTCGGCCAGCTGCCCGATGAGTTCCGATTTGGTCATCACTTTCTCCCCTGTTGCTTGCCCGTACGGTTCAGAACGGGAAGCCGACCACTCTTATTTCTCCATCTGCTCCTTGAGCAGATCTCCCAGGCTGGTGGTCGCTTCCCCGGCAGAGCGGCTGTAGTCACGGATCGCCTCTGCCTCCTCGGCGGCCTCCTTGGCCTTGATGGAGAGGTTTATAGTGCGGTTCTTGCGATCGAAGCCGATCACCTTGACCTCCACCTCGTCGCCCGCATTGAGCACGGTACGCGCATCCTCCACCCGCTCACGCGAGAGTTCGGAGGCCCGCAGATACCCCTCGACCCCTTCGGCCAGGTCCACTACCGCCCCCTTGGCCGTTACCTCCGTTACCTTGCCCGTCACCACGGAGCCCTTGGGGTGCTCTCCGATGTAGCTGGATACCGGATCCTGATCCAGCTGCTTGATCCCCAGCGAGATGCGCTCCCGCTCCGGATCCACGACCAGCACCACCGCCTCCACCTCTTCGCCCTTCTTGTAGCGGCGGATGGCCTCCTCGGGATTCTCACCCCAGGAGATGTCCGACATATGCACCAGCCCGTCGATACCCCCCTCCAGGCCGATGAAGATCCCGAAATCGGTAATCGACTTGATGGCGCCCTTGATCTTGTCCCCCTTGTTGTGGGTGGCGGCGAACGACTCCCACGGGTTGGGCTGGCACTGCTTGATGCCCAGCGAGATGCGGCGCCGCTCCTCGTCTATGTCCAGCACCATCACCTCCACCTCGTCGCCCAGCTGCAACACCTTGGTGGGGTGGATGTTCTTGTTGGTCCAGTCCATTTCGGAGACATGCACGAGGCCTTCCACCCCCTCCTCGATCTCCACGAAGGCGCCGTAGTCGGCCATGTTGGTGACCTTGCCGAACAGGCGGGTGCCAACCGGATAGCGGCGCGCGATGGCCACCCAGGGATCCTCCCCCAGCTGCTTCAGCCCCAGGGAGACCCGCTGGCGCTCCTTGTCGAACTTGAGCACCTTGACCTCGATCTCGTCCCCCACGTTGACCACTTCGGTGGGGTGCTTGACCCGCTTCCAGGCCATGTCGGTGATGTGCAGCAGGCCGTCGATACCTCCCAAATCGACGAATGCGCCGTAGTCGGTCAGGTTCTTGACGATCCCCTTGACAAGCTTGCCCTCTTCCAGGCTCTCCAGCAGCGCCTCGCGCTCCTCGCTATACTCCGACTCCACCACCGCGCGGCGTGACACCACCACGTTGTTGCGCTTGCGATCCAGCTTGATCACCTTGAACTCGAGCTCCTTGCCCTCCAGGTAGGCGGTGTCGCGCACCGGACGCACATCCACCAAGGAGCCGGGCAGGAAGGCGCGGATCTCGCCAACGTCCACGATGAAGCCGCCCTTCACCTTGTCCACGATGTGCCCGGTGACGATCTCGTCGTTCTCCGCCGCCTTCTCCAACCTGGCCCACGACTCGGCCAGCTTGGCCTTCTCCCGGGACAGGCGGGTCTCTCCAGAGCCGTCCTCAACCGCCTCCAGCGCCACCTCGATCCGGTCTCCCACCTGCACGGTGGGCTCGCCGGCCTCATTGTAGAACTGCTCGATGGGGATCACACCCTCCGACTTGAGACCTGCGTTGACCACCACGAAGGATGGCCCCACGTCCACCACCGTCCCGGTGACGATGGAACCGGGCCGCATCTGGGTATTCTGAAGACTCTGTTCAAACAACTCTGCAAAGCTTTCGCTCATCACTATCCGTTTCCCTGCCAGCGCCGCGCTGGCCAAATGTTTTGCCATGCCCGGCAAAGGACGGGCACGGGTTGATTGACAAACTGCCCGCACCTCCCCCGCGCTCAACGGTCGGAGGTCCGGACGCTCACTGCGCCAGCCGCTCCTCGCACACCGCCATTACCCGCTCCACCACCTGATCCACTCCGAGGCTGGTGGTGTCGATGGTGACCGCGTCGGCGGCCGGTTTCAACGGGGCAACGCTGCGCTCGGTATCGCGCCTGTCGCGCTCGGTAATCTCCCGAAGTAGATCTTCCAGTCTAACATCCGGATCACCCCCCTTCAACTGGAGATAGCGGCGGCGTGCGCGTTCCGCGGCGTCCGCCACCAGGAAGATCTTGACCTCGGCATCGGGGAACACTACCGTGCCCATGTCACGCCCGTCCGCCACCAGGCCGGGCGGGACGCGAAAGGCGCGCTGCCGCTCCAGCAGCGCCGCGCGAACGGCAGGCAGAGCCGCAACCCGGGACGCGGCGTTACCGATCTCCTCGCTGCGGATGGCACCAGAGACATCCTCCCCCTCCAGGATGACGCCAGGCTGCCCATCTCCCTCCGCCACCCGGAACTGGACGTCCAGGTGGGCGGCCAGGGTTCGTAGCGCCTCCACGTTATCCAGCGCGATGCCGTGGTTGCGGGCCGCCAGCGCCACCAGCCGGTAGAGGGCCCCGCTGTCCAGAAAATGCCACCCCAGACGTTGCGCCACCTGCTGGCTCACGGTTCCCTTGCCGGCGCCGCTGGGACCGTCGATGGCGATTACCGGCGCTGTCACCACGCCGTCTCCTTGATATTCATTCCAAGCCGCCAGGCATGCTCCACGAATCCTGGAAAGGAGGTTCTGACATTGGCGCAGTCCCTCACCACGATAGGAGATGCGGCGCACAGGCCAGCCATGGCGAATGCCATGGCGACCCGGTGATCGCCGTGGCTGTCGACGGTTCCCCCGCTCGGCTCGCCCCCCTGGATTACGATGCCATCCTCGGTGGGACGCACATCGATCCCCAGCTCCAGCAGGCCGTCCGCCATCACCTGGATGCGATCGCTCTCCTTGACGCGCAGCTCGCCGGCGCCACTCAGCACCGTCTCCCCTTCGGCGCAGGCGGCCGCCACGAACAGTGCCGGAAACTCATCTATGGCCAGCGGCACCTGATGGGGCTGGATAGCGGTTCCCCGCAGGCGCGCGCCGCGCACCCGGATATCGGCCACCGGCTCGGCGCCAGCGCTGCGCTCATTCTCCAGGGTGATGTCCGCGCCCATCTGGCGCAGAATCTCGATCACGCCGGTGCGGGTGGGATTGACCCCTACATTCTGCAGCAGGATTTCGGACCCTTCCGAGATGGCGGCCCCAACCATGAAAAAGGCAGCGGAGGAGATGTCGCCCGGCACCTCGATGTGCATCGCCTCCAGGGTGCCTCCCCCCTGCAGGCAGACCCTGTCCTCCTCCCGCTGGACGGTGTAGCCGAACCCCTGCAGCATGCGTTCGGTGTGGTCCCGGCTCGGTCCCGGCTCCACCACACAGGTGGTCCCCTCGGCGTAGAGCCCGGCCAGCAGCAGTGCGGACTTGAGCTGGGCACTGGCTACCGGCATCTGGTAGCTTATCCCCTGCAGCCCCTGCCTGCCCCTGATCTTGAGGGGCGGGGTACCGCTCGGACTGGTCTCTATGTGTGCCCCCATGGCGGCCAGCGGCTCGGTGACGCGGCGCATGGGCCGCCCCGACAGGGAGTCGTCGCCGGTGAGCGTGGAATCGAACGGCTGTGCCGCCAGCAGCCCGGCCAACAGGCGCATGGAGGTACCGGAGTTGCCCAGATAGAGGGGGCGCGGCGGCCTGTTCAGGCCGCGCAGCCCCACGCCGTGCACCACCACGTGCCCCTTGTCGGGCCCCTCGATGCGTACTCCCATGGCACGAAACGCCTGCAGGGTGGCCACGGGATCCTCCCCCTCCAGAAAGCCGTGGATCTCGGTGACCCCCTCGGCCAGGGAACCCAGCATCACCGCGCGGTGCGAGATGGATTTGTCCCCCGGGACCCGGATCTGCCCGCTTAGCTTGCCGCCCGCGGCGACCGTCATCACAATGTTCTGTTCGCTCATAAGATCTGTATGCCCCCGATAGTCCAGGAAAATTTCCGGATATTCCGCCAGGATTGCACTGACAGGGCGCTATCCACAGAATCTGTCCCGGGCGCGCTTTGCGCGCAGGAAGGTCTGTTTCAGATGCTCCCCATCCCCCTCCCGGATTGCATCCTTAAGCCGTGTCAGATCTGCGCTGAACCGCTCCAGCATGACCAGCAGCGCATCCCGGTTAGCCAAGCATATGTCGTGCCACATCTGGGGGTCGCTGGAGGCGATCCGGGTGAAATCACGGAATCCCCCTGCGGCAAAGCGGAACATCTCCTCGCTCTCCTCCATGCGCGCCAGGCTGTCCACGAGAGTATAGGCCAGCATGTGCGGCAGATGGCTGGTGGCCGCCAGCACCTCGTCGTGGTGGGCGACCTCCATCTCCACGACTTCCGCGCCACACTGCTCCCACATGGTGCGGATCCGGGACAAGGCATCCCGATCGGTCTCGGGAAGCGGGGTGAGAATCACCCGTCGATCCTGGTAGAGTTCGGCAAATGCCGCTTCCACCCCGCTCTGCTCGGTTCCGGCGATGGGATGTCCGGGAACGAAAAGCGGCGGCGGTT
>DRMK01000211.1 GCA_011322575.1 Gammaproteobacteria bacterium | reverse complement strand
TACTACGAGGTGGATCTGGACGGGCACATGGCGCGCACCGGAGACCGCCCCTTTGTGACCGGTTCCTTCCACAAGAACCTCGCCTGGATCGCGCTGATGGGGTTGATGCTGGTTGCCGGAGTAGCGGGGGCGGCATTGGTGCTCAACGGCCTGACGGCCCTGTATATCTTCCTGGGGGCGTTCTTCTACGCGGTAGTTTACACCGTCTGGCTCAAGCGGCGCACCTGGATGAATATCGTCATTGGCGGCGCCTCGGGCAGTTTCGCGGTCCTGGCCGGTGCGGCGGCGGTAAACCCGGCCATGGAGCCGGTACCCGTCATGCTGGCCCTGGTGCTGTTTTTCTGGACCCCCTCCCACTTCTGGAGCCTCGCCATAGCCCGTCACCGTGACTATGTGGCGGCCGGAGTGCCAATGCTGCCAGTGGTGGTGGGGGACCGGCGCGCCGCACAGGTGGTGCTGGCCAATACGCTGCTGCTGGTCGGGATCTCCATCCTGCCTTTCTTCTACGGGATGGGGTGGATCTATCTGGCGGGCGCAGTGAGCGGTGGAGGATACTTTATCTATCGTAACCTGCAGATGATCCACCACCCCACGCACACAGTGGCCATGAGAAGCTTCTTTGCCTCTCTGGTGCAGCTGGTGCTGCTGCTGGGCGGCGCAGTTGCCGATAGCGTCCTGATAGGCTGATCCGATGTGCGCCGGTCTCCCTGGATAGGTGTAGTATTGCGCGCATGGGCAGTGCTTCTGGTAGTGCTGCCGGGCCATTCCCCTGCCGGGGAAACATCCCCTCTTCCGACAGAAAAGTTCACATACACCACCGCGCTCGAAATCAGCCAGAAAGCCATCGGCAACCGGCTGGGTGACTACTCTCTGATCGACAGCAACGGCCAGCCCTTTCGCCTGTCGCAGCTCCGGGGCAAACCGATGGTGTTGAGCCTGATCTACACCAGCTGTTACCAGATCTGTCCCATGACCACCAGGCATCTGGCGGAGGTGGTGGAAAAGGCGCGCGCCGCGCTCGGACGAGATAGTTTCTCGGTGGTCGCAATAGGGTTCGATGCGGATGTGGACACCCCGGCCGCGATGCGCCATTTCGCCAGACAGCAGGGAATTGAAGATGCCGGCTGGAAACTGCTGAGCATCGACAAAAACGATGTGGCTCCCCTGACACAAGACGTGGGGCTGGTCTATTACCCCTCGGCCCGTGGCTTCGATCATATAATACAGACTACGGTAGTCGACGCGCAGGGCAAAGTCTATCGGCAGGTGTATGGACAGGTTTTTGACACCCCGCTGCTGATTGAGCCGCTAAAAGAGCTGGTACTGGGAACACCTCAACCTTCAGACACATTCGTGTCCAGCATGATCAACAAAATCCGCTTCTTCTGCACCACCTATGACCCGGTCAGGGACGGTTACTACTTTGACTATTCCCTGTTTGTCGGAATGTTTATCGGCGCAACCATAATAGCTTTCATCATCGGGTGGATGATAAAAGAGATCCGCTACCGGCGGAGCAATCCGGGAGTTACCGGCAAAAGTTAAATACGTACGCCATTTGCGCATTGCTCCCGGGAAACTCCGACCAGGGATTTGGCACCGAAGCTCCTTAACTTATCTGGTATTCAGAACTTTTATTTAGTGCATCCGCCAAGGCACCGATTTGGGCGGCTATTGATGATTGAGCAGATACTGTGGACGGATGGCAAACCGTATGGCTGCCCGTCCGGTTGACATGCATCAAGTGCCCCCGTGAAACGGGTATAATAAACTATCAAGCCGGTTGCAAACGATTTCCATACGAACTAACCAATTCTGTCACATTCATGCAGGCTGCCCCTTTGAAGCGAATCTATCTGGCTCTCGAGAACTGGTTCAACTACTCCTTCGGATCCTGGAATCCGCTCTATCACCTGGGAACCCTGACATTTTTCTTTTTCTGGGTGGTGTTGATAAGCGGGATCTACATGTTCATATTCTTTCACGGTAGTCTGGATGGCGCATACGCATCTGTAGAGAGGATGACCCACGGACAGTGGTATGCAGCCGGAGTAATGCGCAGCCTGCACCGCTACGCCTCGGATGCCGCCGTCGGTTGCATCCTGTTGCACATGTTCAGGGAATTTTCGCTTGATCGCCACCACGGAGCCCGCTGGTACTCCTGGTTTACCGGCGTCCCGCTACTGTGGATGGTGGTAACCCTTGGAATAACCGGGTACTGGCTGGTATGGGACCAGCTAGCCCAGTATATCGCCATAGGATCGGCTCATCTGCTGGATGTGCTGCCCATATTCTTCGGCTCCATGACCAGAAATTTTCTGGAGGGTGCGGTATCAGATCGCTTTTTCATACTGATCGAGTTCCTGCACCTGCTTGGCCAGCCCATGCTGCTGGTATTCGCCC
>DRMK01000210.1 GCA_011322575.1 Gammaproteobacteria bacterium | reverse complement strand
GCTTCCGCGAGGATCTGAACCAGTTCCGCAGCATGCCGCTATACGGGCCGGGTCATGCCACCCGGGTCTACGCCATGGATGAGCGGCCTGGCATAAACTTCGCTCCCGGGCCGGTGCAGCATACCGGCCGGGATCTGGACATCGCCATCGACGGCGATGGCTGGTTCGTGGTGCAGGCGGAGGATGGCGGCGAGGCCTACACCCGCAACGGCTCCCTGAGCATCGGGCCGGGGGGCGTACTGATGAGTGGCGCGGGACGCCCCCTGATGGGAGACAACGGTCCCATCGCCCTGCCTCCTGCCGAGAGTATCACCATCGGGCGTGATGGCACCATCTCCATCCGCCCCATGGGCCAGAGCGCCCAGACGCTGGTGCAGGTGGGCCGCCTCAAGCTGGTCAACCCGCCGCGCGCGGATCTGGTGAAGGGGGAGGATGGCCTGGTGCGTGTCAGGGATGGAGGATTCGCAACCCCGGACGTAAACGTGCGCCTGCGGCAGGGGGCGCTGGAAGGGAGCAACGTCAATCCGGTGCAGGCCATGGTGGAGATGATCAACCTGCAGCGCCAGTACGAGATGCAGGTGAAGATGATGAAGACCGCAAACGACAACGCAGAGGCTGCCGAGTCGCTGCTGCGGATCGGCTGAGGAGGTAAACAGAAATGAATCCGGCACTCTGGATAGCGAAGAGCGGGCTCGATGCCCAGCAGACCCGTCTCAATGTGGTTTCCAACAATCTGGCCAACGTCAGCACCACCGGCTTCAAGCGCTCCCGGGCGGTGTTCGAGGATCTGCTCTATCAGAATGTGCGCCAGGTGGGCGCCCAGACCAGCCAGAACACCATTCTGCCCACCGGTCTGGCGCTGGGTACTGGGGTGCGCACCGTCGCCACCGAGAAGCAGCACACCCAGGGCAACATCGTGCAGACCGGCAATTCGCTGGATATTGCCATCCAGGGACGCGGCTTCTTCCAGATCCAGCGTCCCGACGGCCAGATAGCCTACACCCGCGACGGTTCGTTCCATCTGGACTCGCAGGGGCAGCTGGTTACCTCCAACGGCTACCTGGTGGAGCCGGGAATAGTGATTCCGGCTGACGCGCAGAGCATCACCATCGGCGTTGACGGGGTGGTGACGGTTACCGTGGCGGGCAACCCCCAGCCGACCCAGATAGGGGCGTTCCAGATTGCCGATTTCATCAATCCGGCGGGACTGGAGCCGGTGGGTGAGAATCTCTACCTGGAGACCGCCTCCAGCGGCGCTCCCCAGACCGGCACCCCGGGACAGCAAGGGCTGGGCACGGTGCTGCAGGGCAGCGTGGAGGGATCCAACGTGAACGCGGTGGAGGAGCTGGTAAACCTCATCGAGACCCAGCGCGCCTACGAGATGAACTCCAAGGCCATCTCCACCACCGATCAGATGCTGCAGTACGTTTCGCAGAATCTGTAGGGAGTTGACATGAATCATCCGATTTTTTTCCTGGCACTGCTCCTTCTGCTGCTGGCGGGCTGCGGCAGCACGCCGGAAATGGCCAAGCGCGATCCCGCCTATGCGCCGGTGCGGCCCGTTCCGGTACCGGTCCGGAAAAACCGGGGCAGCATTTATCAGTCGGGTGCCGGGATCTCGCTGTTCCGGGACAGCCGCGCGCGGCGGGTCGGCGACATTCTCACCGTAAAGCTCGCCGAACGGATCCGCGCCAGCAAGAGTGCCAAGACCAACACCTCGCGCAGCGACGAGGTCAAGGTGGACAACCCCACCCTGTTTGGCGCCCAGGTGCAGTTCAACGCCCCGCGCGCCTTTCCCCTCGCCAACCACAAGGATAACGGCCTGGCGGCAGCGTTCGGCTCGGAACGCACCTTCAGCGGTTCTGGCGACAGCAGCCAGAGCAACAGTCTGACCGGAAGCGTCACGGTGAGCGTGGTGGAAGTGCTGGCCAATGGCTATCTGGTGGTGCGCGGGGAGAAAACTCTCTCCCTCAACCAGGGTAGCGAATATATCCGCGTGGCCGGCATTGTGCGTCCCCAGGACATCGGCCCCGACAACACCGTGCTCTCCAGCAAGCTGGCCGACGCCGATATCAGCTACGGCGGCAGCGGCGTGATTGCGGATTCCAACCGGCGGGGGTGGTTGAGCCGGGCGTTGGGGGCCATCTGGCCTTTCTAATTAAGGGCGATTGTCCTGGTCCCGTTTAGAAGAGTTCCGCTTCCGGGGCCATCTCCCACTTCCGCCCCAAAATGGTTCCCGGTTGCCGCCGGAGGGCTCCTGCTTGCACGATGTTGGTGCGGGATTTCTCCAGCGTTCCCGGCAGGTTTTCCCCGAACATTGAACAATCGTAGATAAATCAGTTTGTTCCCGACACGTCATGGTTGCCGGGCAACATGGTTTGGAAATTGCTGTTCACTGCATCGACTTCGATGGTTGCACAAGGAGAGATGCGGTGAACGAAAAACGGTCTGTTATCGACAAGACAAGAGCCATCGGCCGGATGGCTCCATTCCTGGTTGCGTTGCTGGTTTCGGGGATGGCTGCCGCGGAACAGCATGTGCCTCCCCCCTCCCAGCCTCCGGAGGTGGAGCCGCCCGAAGCCGCTCCCGCAGCGGAAGGCACGGTGGATGCGGCGCCGGCCGGGACCGAGGCCGGGGCTCCGGAAGGAACCGTCCCGGAAGAAGAGAAGCCGGTGGAGATCCTGGAGGGATTCAAGAATCTCAGCCGGGAGAGCGCCGAGTGTGTCTCCTGCCACCGGGAGAAGACACCGGGCATCTACCAGATGTGGGGTGACTCCAAGCACTACGCCGCCAACGTGGGTTGTTACGAATGCCACAAGGCGGATCCCTCCGACAAGGATGCCATCAAGCACAAGGACCACATCATCTCCGTCATCGTGTCGCCGAAGGATTGCGGACAGTGCCATGAGAAGGCCACCGCCGAGTTCGATGCCAGTCACCACGCCTCTGCGGGCAATATCCTCGGTTCGCTGGACAACGTGCTGGCCGAGGTGGTGCAGGGTGCCCCGCTGTTGAACGGGACCTCTCCCGTGGTGACCATGGGGTGTGCCGGATGCCACGGTTCCATCGTGCGGGTGGAGT
>DRMK01000209.1 GCA_011322575.1 Gammaproteobacteria bacterium | reverse complement strand
TCACCGCCGGAAAGGGGGGTGACGGCTGCGTCAGTTTCCGGCGTGAGAAGTTCATCCCGCGTGGCGGCCCCAATGGCGGCGACGGAGGGGATGGGGGCAGCGTCTACCTGGTAGCGGATGGCGGACTCAATACCCTGATCGATTTTCGCTACACCCGCCACTACCGGGCCGGGAACGGTCAGCCCGGCATGGGCAGCGAACGCACCGGCAAAAAGGGGGCGGATCTCGAGATCAAGGTTCCGTTGGGGACTACGGTATGGGATGCCGACACCGGGGAGCCCATGGGGGATCTGGTTACGGCGGGGGAGCGCCTGCTGGTGGCCCGGGGCGGGTTTCACGGCCTCGGCAACACCCGTTTCAAGAGCAGCACCAATCGCACCCCGCGCCAGTCCACTCCCGGCACCCCTGGCGAAAGCCGCCAGCTGCGCCTGGAGCTGAAGCTGCTGGCCGACGTGGGATTGCTGGGAATGCCCAACGCAGGCAAGTCCACCCTCATCCGGGCCATCTCCTCCGCCACCCCGAAGGTGGCCGACTACCCCTTTACCACTCTTATCCCGACTCTCGGGGTGGTCAGCATCGAACCCCACCGCAGCTTCGTGGTAGCCGACATTCCCGGTCTCATCGAGGGAGCCGCCGAGGGCGCGGGCCTGGGGATCAGGTTTCTCAAACACCTAGGGCGCACCCGCCTGCTGCTCCACCTGGTGGACATGGCGCCCCTAACGGCGGATTCCGATCCGGCCCGGGAGGTACGGATCATCGAGCGCGAGCTGGAGAGATTCAGTCCCGAGCTGCGCTCCCGGGAGCGCTGGCTGGTACTCAACAAGCTGGATCTGATCCCCGGAGAGGAGCGCGAGGAGCGCTGCGCGGAGCTGATTCGGAAGCTGGGGTGGGAAGGCCCCGTATTCCCGGTATCGGCGCTGCGCAGGGAGGGCACAAGGGAGCTGTGTTGCAGTATCATGGAGCACATCGAACGACAGGGCGGCACTCTCCCCACCGAAGCGCAACTCCCGTAAGGAAGCACACCATGAGCAAACCGGATCGACGCCACCTGCTGGGCCGCTCGCGGCGCTGGATAGTGAAGATTGGCAGCGCCCTGGTCACCGGTGACGGCAGTGGCCTGGATTTCGGGATGCTGGACCGCTGGAGCAGGCAGATGGCGCACATCACCTCCCACGGACGGGAGCTGGTGCTGGTCTCCTCCGGCGCGGTGGCCGAGGGGATGCGGCGCCTGGGCTGGGAGCGGCGTCCGCACGCCCTGCACCGGCTGCAGGCGGCGGCAGCGGTGGGCCAGATGGGAGTGGTCCAGGCCTGGGAATCCTGTTTCCAGCGGCACGGGATTCACACCGCCCAGATCCTGCTCACCCATGACGATCTCTCGGATCGCAAGCGCTATCTCAATGCGCGCACCACCTTACGCACCCTGTTGCAGCTGGGAACGCTACCGGTGGTGAACGAGAACGATACGGTGGTCACCGACGAGATCCGCTTCGGCGACAACGACACCCTGGCGGCGCTGGTGGCAAACCTGGTGGAGGCGGAGCTGCTGGTGATCCTGACCGATCAGGAGGGAATGTACGAGCGGGATCCGCGCCGCGACAGCAGCGCCCGCCTGCTACGGCAGGTGGCCGCGGACGACCCGCGGCTGGATCGGATGGCTGGCGACAGCGGCGCCCTGGGACGCGGGGGAATGCGCACCAAGCTGCGCGCCGCCCGGCTGGCGGCGCGCTCCGGCACCGCGACCATCATCGCTTCCGGCCACGCCCCCGAGGTACTGTCCCGCATCGCGGCGGGGGAGGATATCGGGACCCTGCTGCTTCCCACCCGCGCCCCGCTGGCGGCGCGCAAACAATGGCTGGCCGGCCAGTTACAGCCCGCCGGTCAGCTCCATCTGGATAGCGGTGCGGTACGGGCGGTGCGTGACCAGGGGCGCAGCCTGCTGGCGGTAGGGGTCACCGGCGTGCAGGGGAAGTTCCGCCGTGGCGAGCTGGTAAGCTGCCTGGATGCGGACGGCAACGAGGTGGCACGGGGACTGGTGAACTACAGCGCCGCCGAGACCTGCTCCATCAAGGGGCTACCCAGCGAGCGGTTTGAATCGGTGCTGGGATATCTGGGGGAGGATGAGCTGATCCACCGCGACAACCTGGTTCTCGTCTGAAAACCTCTCCGCGACTTCCACTCCTTGAACAAACAGCTCCACCTGCCAGCGCAGCCGGTAAGCGTCACATACCTGCTCCAGGGAGAACTCCGTACGGGGCAGATTGGTGACGAGATAACGCGGCTGGTTTCTCCTTCCGGTTCCAGGTCACCACCGAACGCGCATCCAGTGTATAGTCACGCTCTTCCCAGCAAACCTCCGGGTCAAGCTGGCGGTAACGACGCAGGCCACCGGATTGAGTGTGCCCTTGGTCTTGACCAGATAATGCCCTCCCTGGCGGGCAATATCGGCCAGCGTCTCCACCTTCCCCTCACCGAGGGATTGAATCAGGCTCAGCGCCAGACGCTGCGGGGTTATTTTACGCATACGCCGGCACTGCCCGATTCCATGCCCAGCCGTCGAAGCTCTTCCCCGGAAAAAACCTGTTTCATTTGTCTCAAAACACGGCTAATCTGTTTGTGCCCCATCCGATCCACTCCAATCGTCGTATTTGCCTACTATGATCAGATCGGGCAGGGCGCTATAAGCCCATAATATGGCTTGTTTTTTCTCTAAAGATCTTACCTGTGAAGCGGCTGATGTTTGATGTGAGGGATGTTTGATGGCGGCAGAGCCGACCTGCACCATCATCGCGGGGCCGAATGGCGCAGGCAAGACCACCTTTGCCCTGACCTACTTGCCTGAGATCGGTTGCCGAAACTTCGTCAATGCGGACCTGATCGCTGCCGGCCTGTCGCCATTGGCGCCGGAGCGTGAGCGCTTCAACGCGGCACGGCTGTTCTTGCGGGAAATCGAAACCCATATCCGCAACCGCGAGGATTTTGCCTTCGAAACCACCCTGGCCGGGAAAACGCATCTGGAACGAATACGACAAATGCGGGCGGATGGCTGGACGGTGATGCTGATCTACCTTTT
>DRMK01000208.1 GCA_011322575.1 Gammaproteobacteria bacterium | reverse complement strand
GGCGCGCCATCGACGGCGCAAAACTGCCATACCATCTCTCCGAGCACGATGTGATCCTGACCGCCTCTCCCATGTATCACTCCCTGGGGATGCGGCTCGGTCTGCTGCCGCTGTTGATCGGCGCCACCTCAGTCATCCTGCACAAGTTTGCGCCCGGACCATGGCTGAGAAGCGTCGAGAAGGAGGGGGTGACCTTCACCATCCCGGTCTCCCATCACCTGGTTCAACTGCTGCCTCTAGCCGAAGATTACAATCTGGGCTCGCTGCGCTGTCTGGTATCCTCCTCCGCACTGCTGAGGCCGGAAGAGAAGCGCCTCTGTATCGAGCGGTTCCGGTGCCGCTTGCACGAGTGCTACGGAACATCGGAGGTGGGTATCGTTACCGATCTCTCTCTCTCCGACGCTCCTGCCACCAACAGTGTGGGAAAACCTCTGCCCCACGTAAAACTGAGGGTGATAGACGACGAAGGGAACCCCTGCGCACCCGGAGAGATCGGCGAAATCCTCTGTCGCACCACCACCGCCTTTTCCGGTTACGACGGGGTCCCGGAGGCGACGGCAGCGGCGTTCGTCGACGGCTACTTCCGTACCGGCGATCTGGGCTATCTGGACGAACAGGGATACCTGTATCTGAAGGGACGGAAGAAAGAGGTCATCAAGGTGGGTGGCGTTTCGGTCTATCCCGACGACATCGAACGGGTGATTCTCGGGTTTCCCGGTATCCGGGCGTGCGCTGCGGTGGGGATCCCGGATGAACGGCTGGGGGAGCGGATCGCCGTGGCACTCGTGCCGGAGTGCGGCGCCCGGTTCGATCTGGAGGCATTACGGCGTCACTGCATCACCCAGCTTGCCGATTACCAGCAACCCCTGCGCTGGCACCTGCTGGAATCCCTGCCGGAAACGGGCCTGGGCAAACTGCAACGTTGCCGCCTGGCTGAACAGCTGCGGAGCGAAGCGGCATGAAGCTGATCTACGGGGCAGGAAGATATGGCCAGGCCTTTCTGCAGGCGGCGGAAAATGCCGGAGAGAGGGTGGCAGGGTTCATCGACCAGTTCAACGACCGCAGGGAGATCGCCGGGAAACCGGTATGGAGAGTGGCCGAGGCCCCCCGTGAGCATGGTGTGATCATATCCATCCCGCAACAGACCATGTCCCGGACGGTTGGCATCGCAACGCAGCTGGCCGAAGCGGGGTTCGACAACCTGCTCGATTTCAACCAGGCCATCGAGCGCTATCCGGAGATGCCGCGCCACCTGGCCTCTTCCAATTTGCTGTGGATGCGCCGCCGCGCCCGGGCTATGCTTGACCGTGATGCGCTGCAACAGCTGTCGAGACTATTGCGGGATCAAACAAGCAAGGAGGTGCTGGCCCGCCTGATTCGGTTCCGGGAGACTCTGCACGGTTGGGATTATCCCCGTCCCGACGGGCAAACAGAATACTTTCCCACCGACGTCCCCTGGTGCCCGGGCGAGCCGCTGCGCTTCGTCGATGGGGGGGCCTGGATCGGTGACACCGTGGAGTCCCTCTTCGATTGCTGCGGAAAGCTGGGCCATGAGGTAGAGTGGGTTGCCGCCTTCGAACCGGACCGGGAGAATCTCGAACAGCTGAACGAAACCATTCTCACCCTGAGCCGTACTCACAACGACTCCCGAATGTTCATCTGGCCCGGCGGCCTTTGGTCGGAAAATTGCCTGCTGAATTTCTCCAGCGGGAAGGACAGCGCCAGCCATGTGGAGCCGGAAAGGCAGGGCGAAAAGGAGATCATTCCGGCGGTGG
>DRMK01000207.1 GCA_011322575.1 Gammaproteobacteria bacterium | reverse complement strand
GTCCGGCACCTGTAGCAGGCTGCCGTGCAGGCCGATGTCCCAGCGTGGGTTGATGTCGTAGCGGCTCTCCAGACCGAACAGATCGGCGCGGCCACGGTAGTCGTTGCCGTCGATGGTTTCGATCAGATACTTTGCGCCGTACTGGAAACCCAGCTGCAGCCGCTCGGTGGCGCGGTAGTAGCTGTTGAGGTTGTTGATGATGCGCTTGCTGGTGTTGTCGAAATTACCGCGGCTCCGCTCGTTGATCAGCTCCAGCCGATCGAGCAGCAGCCAGCGGCTGTTGTCCGGCCGCCAGGCCAGGGCCAGATGCAACTTTTCGTTGCGCTTGTCTTCGCCTCCGGCGGTTCGGCTCTCCTGCAGGCGCAGGGAAGCGAGCAGGCCGAGTTCGGCGCGCAGGGAGGTTCGGGCGGAGGTGGCCAGCGTCCAGCGATCCTCCTTGTCCGAATCCCGCTTCTCCACCCGGCCGTTCCACAGCCAGCTCCCCGGCGAGTAGGTCAGGCCCAGGGAGGCGGCGCTGAAGTCTTCCGCGGCGCCGTTGGCGAAGGGGACTTTCGGGTTGAGCGGATCGGCTGATTTGCCGCTGATCACCCTGGCCTGTTCCGCGCCGGCATCCAGGCTCCACCGCTGGTTCAGCCTCCACTTCTGGCGCAGCCCCACGTTGGCGGTGGTGGCGCTGGCGCCATCCTGCCGGGTCTGTTTCAGGGTGGTGAAGGCTTCGGAGCCGCTCCAGGGGCTGGATTTGACCCCCAGTCGGGTGTGGGTGGCATCGCGCACGGCGCCGTCGGTCCACTCCTGCTCGGCGAACAGGGTGGTGGCCTCAGCCACCAGATAATCGACGCCGAGACGGGTGCGGTCAGGGAAGTCGATGCTCTGCGCATCCCCCAGCGTCTGCTCGTTGTCGAGACGCAGGTTGAGGCGTCTGCCCAGGGTGCGATAGCCGATGCCGGTGAGAAGCTGATCCGAGGCGCGCTTGGCGCCGTCCGCGGTGCGATCCCGTACCGAACGGGCGCCCAGCTTGAGGGTGGTGTCGTTCTTCAGCAGCTCGCTGCGCAGCTCCGCCAGGTCGCGCTCCGCGCCGGTGACCAGGTTGCTGTCCCGGTAGGCCTTGCCCTTGAGGGTGATGCCGCGGCCGGCGCGGTAGCTCCCCTCGGCCCCGATCTTGCGGGTGCCGCTCTCGGCCTGGTTGCGCTGCTTGAGGCCAAACCTCTCGTCGTTGTGGCGCAGCCAGGCGCGGGCGTTCCAGCGCCCTGCACGGTGCTTGATCTCGGCCAGCCAGGCGCCGGCCTCGGTGCTGCCGCTGTTGTCCTCTCTGCGGGTCTGCGCCAGCTCCATGCGCAGGCGGGTGTTTTCGGTGATGCGGTGCTCCAGATCCACGCCGCTGAGCCGGGACTCGCCGCCGCTGATCCCTTCGTCCACGTGGGTGACGCCAAGCGATGTTCCTCCCCCTAGCTTCAGCTTGGCCCGGCCACCCCAGGTGAGGGTGCGATCGTCCTGGTCCAGGGACTCGTAGCGGGCGATGATGAATATGTGGTTGAGGGCGGCATCGACGCTGAACACCGGCTCGCGCAGGTTGAGAACGCCGCGCTCGTAGTCGATATCGTAGTCCACGAAGCGGGTCAGGGTGCGCTGTTCGACGATGTGCTCGTTCTGGAAACGGTCCCGCACCTCGATGGCGATCTGCTCCGAGTTGCGCACGATGTCACTGCGCGACAGCCGGTAGGGGCCGGTGCTGCCCTGGCCGCGGATCTCGTCGCGCACCAGCGCCTGATTGGATTCGCTGCCAAACAGTACGATGTCGTACTCCTGATTGTGGTAGCGGGCCTTGAAGCCGGTCAGACTGCGGCTGTAGCGGGACAGATCGCTGTCGGTGAGCAGGGTGTCGAAGTCGCCGAACAGGGCGTAGAAGTCGTCCCGCTCCAGTTTCAGGTAGAGCTTCTCCCGGCTGGCGGCCTCGTAGTTCTGCCTGCCGGCGTCCCCGTAGATGGTGTAGTAGGCGTCCGGCTCGATGGTGCCGAACAGGCGGGAATCGCGCTTGCGTTTGGCGCTGTCATAGGCCATGGTGAGCAGCCACCGACCCTTGATGCGGCCCTTGGCGAAAAAGGCGATCCGTCCGTTGTGGTAAAGATCTTCACTGGCTGCGCCATCCGGCAGGGGCTCTCCCTTGCCGCTCAGTGTGTTGTAGCCCACGGTTCCCTCAGCGATCCCCACCAGGATCCAGTCACGCGGTTTGGGCCGCAGGTTGGCCCTGAATATCCCCTGCTCGCCGTTTATGAAGGGAAGTTCGATCTGCACCTCGCCGGTCTCGGTGGTGGGCTGCAGGCGGATGCGCACCACGCCATCCCTCCCGGCCCGGTAGTAGAGGCGCTGCGCCGGGGCGCCGGGCAGCACCGCGCGCTGGATGTCGGCGCGCCGCTCGGCCTGGTAGGGGGCGCGAATGCGGTATTCGCCGATGCTGCCCTCGCGTATCGGGTAGCCCCGGCGATCCAGCAGCCGGATCGCGATCACCGGGGTGGTAACGCCATCGGCGATCAGCACCGAACCGGACTCTACCAGCTCCCCTTTGACCGGAGGCCCGGAGAGATGAATGGTACGCTCCAGGCGGCCGGTCTCGCGCCCCTGGCGGTCGAGTATGACCGCTTCCAAGCGGTTGTCCCCCACCAGCAGATCCACTCCACGCCAACTGCTGACCGCAAGGGTGCCACGCCGGTTTTTTCTGGTTCCCTCGAAATTGACCTCCGGCACCGGCCTGCCGTCGAGCAGCAGCTGGACCCGCTCGTGGAAGCCGTGTTTGATGGCGATGTTGAGACTGGGGATTGCGGGCAGCTCGCCGTCCCGGGGAGAGAGCCACTCCAGGCCGGGGGCGGCGTTCTGCAGCCAGGCGTCATCAAACTGCGGCTCGCTGTGCCGGGGGGGCTGCGTGGCCTCCGTGGCCCCCGAGCCGGCCGGGGCCGCAGCGATCTTCTGGGAGACAGATGCGGTCTGTGGCTGCTCCATCCGCATCGCCTCGATCACCTCGTCCGCCTGGATGTACAGATCCACCCGCCGGTTGGCTGCCCGGCCGGCCGGTGTCGCATTGCTGGCCACCGGGTCGTCCGGCCCGCGGCCGATGATGTTCACCGGAAGATTGCTCATTTTGAGCTTCTCCATGATATAGCGCGCCACGTTGGCGGCCCGCTCCCGGGAAAGACGATAGTTGTCACCAAAACGGCGACGGCCGGTGGCGCTGCGGATGGGACGATCGTCGCTGTGGCCCACCACGGTGAGATTGATGTTGTGCTTGTTGCGCATCCGGTCGATCAGGATATCCAGCATGGCCCGATCCTCCGCGTTCAGCTCGGCGCTCAGGGTATCGAAACCCAGCCGCAGGGAGAACTTGATCAGCTTGCGCGCCACCTCCACCGGGCGGGGCGGCGTGAGCCAGTGCTTGGCAATGGCGCTGCGCTGCCCCTTGCTCCGCTCGGTATCGAACAGCAGCATCGCCCGGGTCTTCACCGCCTTGCCCGGCTGCAGGGAGTCGATACGGGCGCGGAAGGTGATCTCCCTCTGCCAGCGGGCCGGGGTATCGGCAAGCCGCCAGGTGAGTGCGCTGCCGCTCACCTCCGGCTCTCCCTCCGCCCCCGCCGTGCTCCGGGGGAGATAGCGGGCCCCGTTGGGTAGCATCACCATCAGCCGCAGATTGCGCAGTGGCGCCGCCTCTCCCCCCAGCCGCAGCCGGTACTGCACCACACCGTTACGGATCTCGGGATCGTTACCCAGCTCCAGCCGGACGCTGCCCTGCCGTTCCGGCTTGAGGGCCACCCGGAAATCGGCCCGCCACAGCGCTCCCTCCCGCAGCTCCAGAAAGCGGGACCATGGGCGCCCCGCAAAGCGGGTGTGTTGCTCCACTGGCACCACCTCATACTGCTCCGGGAGGGTATCGAGATCCAGCTGCAGTACGTGGCTGCCGGGCGTCACTCCAGAGAAGTGATAGCGGCCCTGCTCGTCGGTGACTGCGTAGCTGCCATCCTCCAGGTAGAGGCGGATCCCGGCTAGGGAGCGGCTCTCCTGCCACCCCTCTCCCCCGTCGGGCGAGCGCTCGATGATCACCCGCCCCATCAGGATCGCCCGGCTGCGCATCAGCTCCTCGCGCACCCCCGTGGTAACGCGGGACTCGTTGGAGACGATGGCCCCTCCGTTGCCGCTGGCGCGGCTGTAACTGGCCACCTTGCCGGGGCGGGCGGTTCCCGCGGTGGCGACATAACTGACGGCCCTGCGGCCGGCGGCGGGCAGATCCCCGAGACGGAAGGTCAGCTGGCGGCCGTCGGGGGATATCTCCGGATCCGCGAGCACGGCACCGTCCATGCGGGCGCTACCCCCGCGGTAGCGAAAGCCGGGGGGGAGCCGGTCGGTCAACCGCACGTCGGCGATGGTCTCCTCCACGGTGTTCTCCACCTCCACCCGGAACGGCAGCAGGTCGCCGGGCGCCACGCGATCCTTGCCGGCACTGCGCCGCACGAACAGCAGGGTATCCAGGGGATCGAGGGGGATGTCCAGATTCAGCGG
>DRMK01000206.1 GCA_011322575.1 Gammaproteobacteria bacterium | reverse complement strand
TGTATCCCTCCTTGGTGGCGTGGAGCCGGGCCTGTTCGATATGCCACTGGGCGACCTTCAGGTGTTGATCTACGTTCATTCTCTCGTTTCCTCTTTGACTGACTACCTCTGTTGTCCCGGTAAAGCACCCAATACCTGAGTGTTTTACTAGGATAAAAAATGGTATCACAAACCGGTGCGAAAAGTAAGCCGCTTTTTCCTGGAGAGGGGCCGTCCAGCGGAGGTGGCTCTGCGGCGCTCAGCGCCGCTCCATGGGCACGTAGTCCCGCAGCGGTTCGCCGGTATAGACCTGGGTGGGGCGGAAGATGCGGTTGTCGCTGAGCTGTTCGCGCCAGTGGGCGAGCCAGCCGGCGGCGCGGGAGACGGCGAATATGGGGGTGAACTGGTCCGGCGGGATACCCATCTCGTCGTACAGGATCCCGGAGTAGTAGTCCACGTTGGGATAGACCCCTTTGGCCGCGAGCCGCTCCTGTGCCGCCTCCTCCAGCGCCAGGGCGATCTCCAGCTTGCGGCTCGCCTTGCTGCCGCGGTGCTCCATCAGCTCCACCATCAGCCGCTGCAGGATGGGGGCGCGCGGATCCTTCACCTTGTATTCGCGGTGCCCCATGCCCCAGATCTTCTCCTTGCGTGCCAGCTTCTTCTCCAGCCAGCTTCTGACGTTGGCCGGGCTTCCGATCTCCTCCAGCATCTCCAGCACCCGCTCGTTGGCTCCCCCGTGCAGCGGTCCGGAGAGGGCGCCGATGGCGGCCGCGATCACACTGTAGGGGCTGGCCAGGGTGGAGCCGGCCACCAGGGCGGCGAAGGTGGAGGCGTTTATGGTGTGCTCCGCGTGCAGGATCAGGCAGGTGTCCATGATCCGGGCCAGAATGGGATCGGGCTCCTCGCCGCTGAACATGTAGAGAAAGTTTTCCGCAAAGTTCAGGTCGGTACGGGGCGGGATGGGATCGTAGCCGTTGCGCAGGTGCTCCCAGTTGGTCACGATGACCGGCATGCAGGCGATGATGTTCACCGTCATGTTGTGGATGTAGTTGAGATCGGAGCATACCCCGCTGCCGGTCAGACACTCGCTGCCGGGGTAGAACATTCCCAGGCTGGCTACGCCGGTTTGCAGCATGTCCATGGGGTGGCCGGTGGCGGGCAGGTGCTTCATCATCTCGCGGATGTTGTACTTCACCCTGCGGTTGCGCCGCAGCTGGTCGTCGAATGCCGCCAGCACCTCCGCAGTGGGCAGCTCCCCGTCCAGCAGCAGCAGGGTGGTCTCCTCGAAGGTGCTTTGCTCCACCAGCTGTTCTATGGGATAGCCGCGATAGGCGAGGATCCCCTTTTCCCCGTCGATGCAGGAGATGTTTGATTTGGTGGCGGGAACCCCCTCCAGTCCTGGCAGATACTCGTTCATGGGCCGCTGACTCCTGAAGTCGATGGATCCCGGCGCGCCGCGCCCGGCGGCACAAAGGATAGCAGACAACGGCGCGGAACAGGTAGCTCCGCGCGGCGCCTAACCGCCCGCGTCAGGCGGAGAAAGAGGAGCCACAGCCGCAGGTAGTGACGGCGTTGGGGTTGCGGATAACGAACTGGGAGCCCTGCAGCCCCTCGGTGTAGTCGATCTCGGCGCCGGCTAGATACTGGAAGCTCATGGGATCGATGAGCAGGGTGACGCCACCCTTGTGTACTTCAGTATCCCCTTCGTTTACCGTATCATCGAAGGTGAAGCCGTACTGGAATCCCGAGCAGCCACCCCCGGATATGAATACCCGCAGCTTCAGGTTTTCGTCGCCCTCCTCGGCGATCAGCTCCCGCACCTTGGCGGCGGCGCTGTCGGTGAAGATTACCGGGCTTTCTGTTTCGGCGCTGTTCTCGCTCATCTGACTCTTCTCCACAAGATGTTTCGATATCCCCATAATATATATACCCACCAATTCGGTCAAGAATATCCGCGGGCGGGTCGGCGGGGGCGGACGGAGGCGCTCGGCGCCGCGCGGTGGCTCGTGGGGCTGCTGCTCCTGCTCACGGTGCTGGCGTCGCTGCCGTTCGATCCGCAGGGGCCTTTCGACGCCCGCGACTACCGCCGCGCCGCCGGGGTGGAGCTGGAGTTTCCCCTCTCCGGAGTGGTGCTGGAGCCGCTGCTGGCCGTCTCGGCGGCCCTTGGAGGGGAGCCGGACGTGCGTATCGCCGCCGGCGCGACCCTGATCTGGATAGTGGTGCTGACCCCGTTGCTGCTACTGGCCGGGCGGGTGCGTCGCAACGGAGGGATCCGGCCCGCGGATCTGTTGGCGGCGGTGGCGGCCGCCCTGGCTGGGGGCGGCCTGTTCCTCTGCTATCTGGGCTTTGTGCTTCTGGTCCATCTGCCCGGCTGGAAGCTGGTTACCACCGATCCCGACCTGATTGTCGCGGATCTCCAGAGCCATACCGTCTACTCCCGTGACGGCCTGGTCACTCCCCTGCAGAATCTCGCCCTGCACCGGGGGCGGGGTTTCCACGTGGTTGCCTTCACCGAACATGACAGCCCCGCCGGGACGCTGGCCTCCACCGCGTTCTCGCGGCAGGATGAGGAGCTTCCGTGGGCCATCGGCGGCACCGAGGTGCGCGAGCCGGGTGGGGCTTTCGTCCTGTCCGTCGGCTGGATCCCCCGACAGCGGCTCTGGGATCCGGAATGGCTCACCGGCCTGGAACGGCGTCCGGTCGTGGCGCTGGCCTGGAAGCTGACCGTGCCGGAGGTGCGCCGGCTGGCGGAGGCGGGTCTGAGCGGATTCGAGATCGCCAACTCCGGACACCCCGACATACCGCTGGAGGTGCGTGATGCCATCCTGGAGGAGGCGCGCAGGCGGGGGCTGGTACTGGTGGCCTCCTCCGACTGGCACGGCTGGAGCGGATTGTGGCGCACCTGGACCACGGTGCGGGTGGCCGGGGCGGCGCGCATGTCGCGGGTGGAGAAGGCGGAGGCGGTGGTGGAGGCGCTTCGCCAGCGCCGTGGCGCCGATATCCAGCCGGTGGTGGCGGGTTATCTTGGTCCCCCCTCCCTGCTGCGTACCCTGTTCGCGCCGTTCAGCGCCCTGCTGCGGTACGGCATGGAGCTCTCCCTCTTGCGGCTGCTCT
>DRMK01000205.1 GCA_011322575.1 Gammaproteobacteria bacterium | reverse complement strand
TGGTTTTTTGCGGCAGGCTATGGAAAGCGCCCTGCAGCAGAGTTATCCGAATGTGGAGGTCATCGTATCGGATAACTGTTCCACCGACGATACGGAGCAGCTTGTAGAGAGCTTGGCTACCCCCCGGTTGCGGTACATCAGGCAGTCCCGCAACATTGGCCCAAACAATAACTTTAATTACTGTCTGGAACAGGCCAGAGGAGACTATTTTCTGCTGCTTTCCGATGATGATCTAATAGATACAGACATGGTGGAGAGTTGCATGAACGCTGCGGGGAACGATACCGGGCTGGGACTGATCCGGGTCGGTACTCGATTGATTGATGGCGAAGGAAAAACCACCTGGCAGGTTCCCAATCCGATGCAGGGACTGTCAGCTGCAGATCTGTTTCTGGCGTGGTTTTCCAACAAGACATCATTCTATCTGTGCAGTACTCTCTACAATACGGAGTATTTGCGGGCCGCCGGTGGCTTTAGTTCCCCGCACAACCTTTTTCAGGATGTCGTCGCCACGGCAAAACTGGCAGGCGGCTATGACAGGGTGGATGTCACGGAGGTGAAGGCCAGTTTTCGCCAGCATGGGCCGAGCTACGGTTCCGCCGCAAAGATAAGCGCGTGGAGCGAAGATAGCCGATACTTGCTGGATGTGATCTGTGAAGTCATACCGGAGAAGAAGGAGCGGCTCAGGAGCGAAGGAATGCGATATTTTTGCGAGAAAAACTATATGTACACCTCGCGCCTTGGTTCACCCGTGCGGCATCTGGACACCTATCTTATGGTCTACCGTAAATTTGATTACGTGTATTCGCCTTTCCATTACATATATAGCAAGATTTACAAACCACGCCTGATCGGAAAAATGCAGGGTCTGCGGCGCGTTCTCGGTTTCTGAACGGTGAAAATAGCCTATTTCGTAACAGCCTTTCCGGTACGCTCGGAAACATTCGTATTGAATCAGATTGCCGGAATGGTCGAGCGTGGGCACAAGGTGATCATCATGGCAATGGGTAGCGGACACGATGCGACGCTCCCAGAGGAATTCGAGCGGTTCGGGTTGCTGGAGAAAACCGTATACACGCACTGCACAGGAAACAGCTTGACTAAGCGGTTATCAGCAGCGCTGACATATATCTTTTCCATTGACAGATGGTATTACCCGTCGGTATGGCGCACCCTGTTGGCGATGATCCGCCGGAGAAACGGACCCGGCACCCTAGGCTGGCCACTACTGAGCCAGCTGCGGGCCGCGGCTGTGTTATTCAACGAGCGGCCGGAGGTTATTCATTGTCAGTTTGGAACCCTTGGTCCGATAGCTCTGCATCTGAAACGGCTGGGCGCTACCGATGCCAGGCTGGTGGTCTCCTTTCGCGGGTATGATGTCACTAAATACCCCAAAACCCATCCGGGAGTGTACCGGGATCTGTTCAAACATGCGGATCTGTGCTTGCCGGTAAGCGAGGCGCTGGGGCGGTGCCTGGAGGAGATGGGTTGTGCCAGGGAAAAATGGCTGGTTCACCACTCGGGAATCGATTGCCGAAAGTGGAAATTTTCCGGGAGGAAACTGGAGCGGGATGAACCGGTAAGGGTGTTGACGGTTGGCCGCCTGGTGGAAAAAAAAGGCGTTGAGTACGCCATACGCGCCGTGGCGCGATTGCTGGAATCGGATCACGATGTCCGCTATACGATAGTTGGTGACGGACCGCTACGCCAGAGTCTGGAAGCGCTGATAACCGATCTGGGCATTGCGCATATGGTGGAGCTGGCTGGATGGAAAAGTCACGAAGAGGTGCTTCGGCTTTTGCAACGGGCTCATATTCTTCTGGCGCCGAGCGTAACGGCCAGCACGGGAGATCAGGAAGGAATCCCCAATTCCCTCAAGGAGGCCATGGCTCTCGGGCTACCCGTCATCGGCACCACGCATGGCGGGATTCCCGAGTTGGTGGAGGATGGCGTATCGGGCCTGCTGGTTCCGGAGCGGGACGTGGAGTCTTTGGCGGAGGCCCTGGAGCGCCTGACGAGTCAACCGGAGCTCTGGCCGGCAATGGGCAGGGCAGGGCGCAAACATGTGGAAGCAGAGTTTGACAGGGAGGTTCTCAACGATCTGCTGGTACAAATGTACCGCGGTATTTGTTATTAACCCAGCACATTGTCGCGTCCCGTATCGTTGAGTCACCGGATTCTCCGGAGGAGCCTTTTGGAAAAGCGGGAGATGAACTCATGGGAGTAGTTGGCAAGAT
>DRMK01000204.1 GCA_011322575.1 Gammaproteobacteria bacterium | reverse complement strand
GCTTCACGGAGTACAACCCCCTTACGGCGCACAACTCCTACGTGTTGGTACTTGCCGAGCTGGGAGTGGTGGGATACGTACTCTGGTTCTCCTTCCTGCTCTCCTGCGTGTCGATGATGCTATATCTACGCTCTCCACCCCCGCGGCGGGAGGAGGATTGGGAGTGGCTGGTTGAACAGTACAGCGGCTCCTCCGATGACGGGGCTGACGGTTCGGAGAACGGATATAACCCTGACCTGAACGGCTCTACGAAACCGACCTGGGAGATCTCCCCGGAGGATGCCACCATTGCGAACGTGATTTTTTTCTCGTTCACGGGATACGCCACCGCAGCATTCTTTCTCAGCCGCTCCTATGAGGTGGTACTATTCGTGCTGTGCGCCATGGCGGCGGGCCACTACCTGGGGGCGCGCCAGCATACGGATGGATTACCGGCGTATGGCTTCTTCAGCCGGTTGGGATGGTGGATTACGCTCTCCATGATATCGATCGTGGCCCTCTATCTCATTACCAAGATACTTCTGCTGCTGTCTTAGCGGACCTGGACCTGCACAAAAGGATATTGACCAGATGTGGACCCCTATCGGACCTGCTGCCATGCTTCTCGCAACGCTATCCGCTGCCACCCTGTTGGCGCTTCTCCTTCTGGTACGCGAGCTACGCAACAAACAGGTGCATCTGTGGCTGGGCTCCTATCTGAAACGGTCCGCCCGTCCCGAGCACGAAGGAGTCACCCACATCATGTTCTGTTTCGTGGACCACTACGAGCCCAGATGGGAGAATCCACCATACCAGCGGGAAGTGGAACGGGTCGCCCGCTGGCTGCGCGATTACCCGAAGCTGGCAGAGAAACATAGCGACGCGGATGGCCGCCATCCCAGGCACTCTTTCTTCTATCCGGAGGAGGAGTATCGCGAGGAGCATCTCGACGCCATTGCCCAGCTGTGCCGCATGGGGTACGGCGAGATCGAGATCCATCTTCATCATCACGACGATACAGAGACGGGATTGCGCGACAAGCTGCAGCGCTTCACCAGGGTGCTGCACGAGAAACACGGCGCACTGAGCACCTTTCCCGACAATGGCCAGCCCGCATGGGGATTCATTCACGGCAACTGGGCGCTGGACAACTCCCTGCCCGACGGCAGCAACTGCGGCGTCAACAATGAGCTGATTGTGCTCAGGGAGATGGGCTGTTATGCAGACTTCACCCTCCCCTCGGCCCCCTCCAGCACCCAGACCAGCAAAATCAACTCCATCTATTACGCGAAGGACGATCCGGAGGCCCCCAAGTCCCATGATGATGGACGTGACGTGCGGGTTGGCGGCAAACCGTGGGGCGACCTCATGATTATACAGGGCCCCCTGATGCTGAACTGGCGAAACCGCAAGTGGGGCATTCTGCCACGGATAGAGAATGGCGACATCCGTACCTGCTATCCACCAACGCCGGAGAGGGTCGATCTGTGGGTGAAGGCCGGAATCCACGTACGCGGCAGACCGGAGTGGCTGTTTATCAAGGTCCATACCCACGGTACGCAGGAGCGTGACATGGAGTGTCTGCTCGGGGAACCGGTGGACGAGATGTTCAGCTACCTGGAACAGCGCTACAACGACGGGGAACATTACCGGCTGCACTATGTGAGCGCCCGGGAGATGTACAACATCATCAAGGCGGCCGAGGCGGGCATGGCGGGCGACCCCTCGGACTACCGGGATTTCATTCTCCAGCCACCGGCCAACTGCGCGGCCCGGTAGATGAGTATTACGGCTCGAGTCATCCACTCGCTGAAATGGATGACCTTCACCAAATTCCTGGCGCAACTGCTGCGCTGGGCCGTTACCTTCATCGTCATCCGCATCCTCATGCCGGAGGACTATGGCATCTTTGCCATGGCGGACGTGGTGATGTACTTCTTCGCCCTGCTCAGCGGGGCGGGATTGGCATCCGCGCTCATCCAGGTGCGCGACTTCAGCAAGCTCCAGATGCGTCAGGTACTGGGGATGCTGGTCACCATCAACTTCTTTTTCACCCTCACGGTATTCCTGCTGGCGCCCCATATTGCCGACTTCTATCAGGAGGAGCGGGTGATACCGGTCCTCTACGCGCTCACCATCGGCTTTCTGACGGTAACCATCGAGACCCTGCCGACCGCGATGCTGGAGCGCGAGATGCGCTTCAAGGCACTCTCGCTGGTGGAGCTGGCGGCTGCCACCATCTCCGCGCTGGTGACCCTGACCCTGGCCCTGGCCGGTTTTGGCCTGTGGAGCCTGGTGATCGGCTCGGTAAGCGAGCTGCTGCTGCGCGCGGGACTCAAGTGCGCCGTGCACCCGGTAATGATCCTGCCCCATTTCGGGTTCAGAAACTCCATACACCTGTTTACCTTCGGGGGAATCAAGACCCTGACGTTTCTAGCCTGGTTCGCCCTGGTCAGCGTCGATACCGTCATCGGAGGACGGCTCTGGGATGCGCAGACACTGGGAATCTATGCGGTAGCCCTGCAGCTCTCCTACATTCCCTTGAACAAGCTGGTTCCGCTGGTGAAACAGGTAGCCTTCCCCGCCTACTCCAGGATCAACCAGGCCGACGATGACATATCCCCCTACGTCATGAAGGCAAACAGCCTGATCCTGATCACATCCTTCCCCCTCTTCTTCGGATTTGCGGCAACGGCGCCCAGCCTGGTACCACTACTCCTGGGAGAAAAGTGGCTCGAGGTGGTGCTGCCAGCCAGCTTGATCCCTCTCGTCCTCCCCCTGCGAGCGTCACAGGAGCTACTGGATCCGGCTTTCGAGGCATCCGGACGCCCCCAGGACGCACTGATAAACTGGCTCATAGTATTTGCGATACTGGCGCCCATGCTCTATGTGGGGGCCCTCTATGGCGAGAT
>DRMK01000203.1 GCA_011322575.1 Gammaproteobacteria bacterium | reverse complement strand
GGAGTCCAGGTGGATCCCGCCATGCGGAAACAGGGCGATCACCTCCCCCCGCTCCAAAGCGCGCCGCGCCTGATGCAGGGCGATATCCGGACGCCGGTTGCGATCCACCGGGATACATCCCGCCGCCCGAAACAGCCAGCGCAGGCCGAAACGGTGATACTCCTCCTCCGCGATCAGAAAGCGCAGCGGACGTTTCGATGCGGTGACCAACAGCAACGGATCCAGCCCCGAAACGTGGTTGGACACCACCAGCGCCGGCCCCCTCTCCGGCAGCGGCACGGGCTGATACTTCAGGCGATGGAAATAGCGGCAGAACAGACGCACCATCCCGTCCAGAACATTACGCCACCCCCGCCCCCAGTCCGCTTCATTGGCCCGCAGGGAAGCGAAAATCAGCACCGTAGCCAGCAGAAAAACAGCAACAAAGGTGAAAGTCATGCCAAAGGGCTATGCCGTTTTTTTGTTGTCATAATTCTTGCGCCGAAACAGATCGGTGCGGCGGCTCACCAGCCGATCCAGAAACAGCAGGCCGTCCAGATGGTCGATCTCGTGCTGCACGGCACGCGCCTCAAACCCTTCACACTGGTATTCGCGCCGCTTTCCGGTCTCGTCGAGGGCGGCAACGGTGATCCGCTCGGCCCGCATCACATTGCCGGTAAAATCGGGCACCGACATGCAACCCTCGCGCCCCTTCGTCATACCATCCCAGGAGACGATCTCCGGATTGACCAGCACCATACGGCCATTACCGGCAACCCTCCGCCTGGCGGATACATCCACGATTGCGATGCGCTCGAGCCTGCCCACCTGCGGCGCCGCGATGCCCACTCCGCCGGGCGAGCCGCGCATGGTGTGCTCCAGCCGCGCCACGAACTCACGCAGCGAATCGTCGAACCGGCGCACCGGCTCGGAGGGGGTCTTGAGGCGCTCATCGGGATAGAGCAGAATGGCGAATGGTTCCATGCCTCAGCCCACCATGGTCTCCAGCGGCTCCAGGGCTATCTCGATCCCCTCTCTCTCGATGGCGGGCAGCACCGCGCGCAGCGCCTCCATGCCCCTGCCGGCGTACCCTTCGATATACATGATATATATCGGCTGGTCCCGGCTCCCCGCCACATCGGATTCCAGCTCCAGAATATGCAGCCCCGCCCGGGCCAGCTCCCCGGTTACCCGGGCCACGATGCCGGCCCGGTCCGCGCCGTACACGGTGACGCTTACGTCCGGCTCCAGATAACGGTGCAGCCGCCCCGCGATGGTATCCACATGGAAATGCAGGGACAGCTCCCTGGCCACCGGCTCCACCAGCCGGCGCAGCTCCTCGCCACTGCCCTCCAGCTGCACCATCAGCATTATGGTAAAGCTCCCGCCCAGGCGCATCATGGAGGCCTCGCCGAGATTGCCCCCCCCCTCGAACAGCGCCTTCGTCCCCCCCGCCACGATCCCCGCGCGGTCTTCACCCACTACCGTCAGCATGTACCAGTTGTTGGCCATGTCCAGGTTCTCCCGTCTCCTTGCCCGCTCTATCGTACACGAGTGCTGCGTT
>DRMK01000202.1 GCA_011322575.1 Gammaproteobacteria bacterium | reverse complement strand
CAACGGAATCTCTGGGGGCCAGTCTGGCGCAGAGGCTGCCCGCCGGCAGCGTCGTTTTCCTGCGCGGGGAGCTGGGGGCGGGCAAGACCACCCTGGTACGGGGCTTCCTGCGCGAGCTGGGATACCCGGGTGCGGTAAAGAGCCCCACCTATACCCTGGTGGAGAGCTACCTGCTGGAGGGGCGCAGGATCCTTCACTTCGATCTCTACCGGCTGGCCGACCCGGAGGAGCTGGAGTACATGGGGATCCGTGACTATTTCGACGGTGGTGCCACCTGCTTCGTCGAGTGGCCGGAGCGGGGCGCCGGAGTGCTGCCCGCGCCGAATCTGGAGATCCGGATCAGCTATCGGGAAGCGGGCCGGATGGCCCTCATCTCGGCGCGCGAGGATGGTTCGATTTTGGAGCCTCCGCCATGAGGGAAGAAGGTAGAGGCGCCACCTGAAACGGCGCCTCTTACTCTCAGAATCTCCAGTTCAGCTGGCCACTCAGGATATCGGTCTGTGATTCGAAACCGCCCTTCAGCGTGGCGCCTGCTCCGTTGTCGTTGGCGATTCCGCTATCCTTCACGAACAGGTGGGCGTACCCCACGTCGAGGCTCAGTTGCGGCGAGATGCTGTAGTTCATCCCCACCGTCAGCCAGGTGCGGTCGTTGCCCGGGATACGCGGGGTGCGCAGCTCGGCGCTGGGGATCGGGGTCTGGTCCAGGGCCAGACCGGCGCGCAGCAGCATCTGGTCGCTGTGGCGGAAGTGTATCCCGATCGCGTAGCGCATACTGTCCTCCCACTCCTCCCGCTGTACCGTGGGGCCCTGGCTGCCGGCGTCATATTCGATACGTAGCTCGTCGAAGCTGCTCCACTGGGTCCAGGTAACGTCTCCCAGCAGCGCCCAGCGGGAGTTCAGCTGGTGATAGCCGCTGACGGAGAGGGTGGCGGGCAGCTCCACCTCGGCGCTGGCATCGGTGTTCGTGAAGAAACCCGCCCCACCCAGTACGGGATGAATGCCGTCAAACTCTGCGTCCCCCTCCAGCTCGTGTTTGATGCTGGAGCGCCACGCCGCCCCGATCCTGGTGGCATTACCGATCCGGTACAGTAGTCCCAGGTTTGCGCCCCACCCCCAGCTGGTTCCGCTTACGTTGGCATATCCGTCGTTGGTGGTGGGTATTCCGGCACAGTTGGTGAATGGGGCGCCCATGTCGCTTGCCAGCTTGCTACAGAGTGCGGCCTGATCGATGGCGTTGGTCAACTCCACCGAGAGATACTGGAGACTGATCCCCGCGCCAACCGAGAGCTGCTCCGAAGCCTGCCAGGCCAGCGACGGGTTGATGTTCACGCTCTGCATGTGGGACTCGATGGCGTGGTAACGGCCGATCCATCCCTTGTCATACTCGGTGCTGAGGCCGAACGGGGCGTTGATGCCGAGACCGAACTTCAGCTCCGGGGTGAGTCCGCGGCTGTAGTAGAAGTTGGGAACCAGTCCGGTCACCCCGGCATCGCCCCCCCTGTTGCTGCCTAGCGGCGCCCCGCCCGGTCCGGAGGAGCCGTCATCGGAGAACTTTGTGGATGGCTGCACGATATGCAGTCCGAACACCGCCTCGGCTCCCTCCAGTTCCGTCATGCCGGCCGGGTTGAAATATATGGTGGTGGCATCCCCTGTGCCGGCGGCGCTCCCGGCATAGGCGCTGCCCATGCTGCTGGTGCTCTGCTCGATGAGGGCAAAACCGGCGGCGGAGACGGTGCCGGTTAGCAGTGACAGGGATGCAAAGGTTACAATGGGCAGGGTGGCGGATTGGCGTGCTTTCATGACAGGTCGTCCTCCAGAACCAGGTTGACAAGGCCGCTGATTTTGAAGGCTTATTGATAGCATATTACAATCTGCACGCCAACAATCAGAAGTGGTTGCTAATATGCCCATGTCCAAAGCGGTATTATGAAACAGCTCATCGGTGGCTGGCTGCGCCGGCGCTTCTCCGATCCCCAGGCGGTGATCCTGGCCCTGCTGCTGATCGCGGGCTTCGCCCTGGTGGTGACTACCGGGGAGATGCTTGCGCCGCTTTTGGCGAGCATCGTCATCGCCTATCTGCTGGAGGGGCTAATCGGCAAGCTGGAACAGCTGGGCGCGCCGCGTCTGCTGGTTGTGGTGCTGGTACTGCTTCTGTTCATGGCGTTTCTGGCGGTACTGTTCCTGGCATTGCTGCCAATCATGTGGCAGCAGATGTCGGATCTGTTCCAGGAGTTGCCCGGCTATATCGCCAGCGGCCAGCAGGCCCTGATGGAGCTGCCTGCCCGCTATCCTTTCGTTTCGGAGGTGCAGGTGCAGGAGATCATGACCATGATCCGCACCGAGGTGGGCGGGCTGGGACAGCATATCCTCTCCATCTCCCTCTCCTCCCTGGCCGGGGGGATCACCCTGCTGGTATATCTGATCCTGGTGCCGGTGCTGGTGTTCTTCCTGCTCAAGGACAAGGAGCACATCATCGAGTGGATCAAGGGCTATCTGCCCCACGAGCGTACCCTGCTGACCGAGGTGTGGGAAGAGCTGGACCAGCAGTTGGGCAACTATGTGCGCGGCAAGTTCTGGGAGATTCTCATCGTGGCCGCGGCCAGCTATCTGCTGTTTGCCTTCATGGGGCTCAAGTATGCCATGCTGCTGGCGGTTCTGGTGGGATTCTCGGTGCTGGTTCCCTATATCGGCGCAGCTGTGGTGACCATACCCATAGCCGTGGTGGCCTATTTCCAGTGGGGACTGGATTCCCGGTTCGCGTGGCTCATGGTTGCGTACGCGATACTGCAGGCCCTGGACGGCAACGTGCTGGTGCCGCTGCTGTTTTCGGAAGTGGTCAACCTGCATCCGGTGGCCATCATCGTGGCGGTGCTATTCTTCGGCGGGATATGGGGTTTCTGGGGGGTATTTTTTGCGATACCCTTGGCCACGCTGGTGAGCGCGGTGCTGCGCGCCTGGCCGCGGCATGGGGAAGAGGGGGAGATTGCCGGATAGAAGCCGGCATTTCGGGATAGATACTACCCATTTCTCCCGGTTTACGCGCAACCGCCGATCGTCCCGGAACGTGGCTACTCGATTCCGTGCTTGCGCATCCGATACAGAAAGGTGTCGCGCGTAAGCCCCAGCAGGCGGGCGGCGCGGCTGCGGTTTCCCCCGGTCCGGGAGAGGGCCTGGACGATCAGCTCCCGCTCCAGCGAATCCAGCCTAATCCCTTCCGCGGGCAGGACGAACTCCCCGGCACCCTGCTCTTTCGTCTTTTCCGGGTTCAGGATTTCGGGGGGCAGGTTCTCGGGCTCCAGCTCCTGATCGCTGAACAGCACCACCAGGCGCTCGCACAGGTTGCGCAGCTCGCGCACGTTGCCCGGCCAGTGGTAGCGCTGCAACACCTTTAGGATCGGCTTGCCGTAGCGCGGCGGCGTCACGCCGTGCTGCTGCGAGAGGCGGCTGGTGAAGTGCTCCAGCAGCAGCGGCAGATCGCCGGTGCGCTCCCGTAACGGTGGCAGCAGCAGCGGAACCACGTTCAGCCGGTAGTAGAGATCGGCGCGAAACTCCCCTTTCTGCACCATTTCATGGATGTTGCGGTTGGTGGCCGCGACGATCCGTACATCCACCACTGCCGGCGAGGTCTCCCCCAGGCCCTGGCACTCCCCGGACTCGAGAAAGCGCAGCAGTTTGGCCTGCATCGACAGGGGCAGCTCGCTTATCTCGTCCAGAAACAGGGTGCCGCCGGCCGCGGCGCGGAATCTGCCGGGGTAGTCCTGATCGGCACCGGTGAACGAACCCTTGCGGTGCCCGAACAGCTCCGACTCCACCAGGGTCTCCGGCAGGGCAGCGCAGTTGACGCTGATCAGCGGGCGTTCGGCCCGGGGGCTCTGCTGGTGGACATGGCGGGCGAGCAGCTCCTTGCCCGTACCGCTCTCTCCCTGGATGAACAGGGTTACGTCAGAGGCCGCCACCAGCCTGGCGGTGCGCAGCACCGACAGGAACGGCGGTGATTCTCCAACGAGATCGGGACTATCCATCTGCAGCCGCGGGGTGATCCCGGTGGAGATGCTGCTGATGGTCCGTCCCGCTCCCCGTCAGGGTCAGGAACGGCCCCAGCACTCCCAGCAGGATGATGAAGATCCCGGCGGCGCGGCGTGCCCTGGGCATGCGCGCCAGATGGGCGACACGGCTGGTGAGGATCCCCGCGGTCGCCACCGCGGGCAGGGTTCCCAGTCCGAACAGCGCCATGAACAGCGCCCCGTGGAGCGCGCTGCCGGCGGACATGCTGTAGACGAGCGCCCCATATACCAGGCCGCAGGGAAGCCAGCCCCACACCATGCCGAACAGCAGCGCCTGCCGTGGGGTGGTCACCGGCAGCAGGCGCTGGCCCACCGGCTCCAGGTAGCGCCACAGGGGGCGGCCCAGCGACTCGATGAGCGCCAGGCGCGGAAACCAGCCCGCCAGATAGAGCCCGATGGCGATCATCACCAGGGCGGCGAACCACTGCAGAACCAGGTAGCCGTACTGCGGACTGATCCGGTACAGCAACTCGCTGCCCGCTCCGGCGAGCAGCGCACCGGCCAGCGTATAGCTTAGAATGCGGCCCAGGTTGTAGAGCAGGATGTAGGGGAGCAGGCGCCGCCGGTCGTTGCGTATCTCGAGCGGCAGGCCGAAACTGAGCGCACCCACGATGCCTCCGCACATGCCTATACAGTGCGCCGAGCTGAACAGCCCGATCCCGAATGCCGCCAGCAGGGAATACTCCACGTTGCAACTCCAACGATAACTATCCAGGTGAAGGGACAATGTTACTACATTACTCTTTCAAGGTAATAAATCAGGATTCAGCGTCCCTGTGGTGTTTCGCGGCAAGGCGCAGTGCGCAGGCAAGGGTTGTTCCCTT
>DRMK01000201.1 GCA_011322575.1 Gammaproteobacteria bacterium | reverse complement strand
GTAACCGCGTTGCCGGGGGCCGGATTCCGGGCGGATGTCTCCGCCGAGACGCTGGCGCACACCACCCTGGGGGAGCTGGAGGCGGGATCTGCCGTCAACCTGGAGAAGGCGCTGACCCCCTCCAGCCGGCTGGGCGGCCACATCGTGAGCGGTCATGTGGATGGCGTCGCCCGGGTGGTGCAGCGCTGGGAGGAGGGGTGCTCGGTCCGGTTCCGGGTGCGCGCCCCGGCCGAGCTGGCCAGGTATATCGCGCGCAAGGGATCGGTCTGCGTGGACGGGGTCAGCCTTACCGTCAACCGGGTGCAGGGTGCGGAGTTCGAGCTGAACATCGTGCCGCACACCCTGCGGCAGACCACCATGGGCAGCTACCGTCCCGGCCGCCGTGTGAACCTGGAGGTGGATATCATCGCCCGCTATCTGGAGCGGCTGCTGGAGGGTGGAGAGGATGCGCGGGGTCTGGACAGGGAGCAGCTGCTGGCCGCGGGGCTGGTTCGGGGTGAGTTGTAAAACATCATGCAGCTTAACAAAATAGAGGACATTATTGAGGATATCCGTCAGGGCCGCATGGTGATCATCATGGACGACGAGGCGCGCGAGAACGAGGGAGACCTGGTGATGGCGGCTACCTGGGTGCGGCCGGAGGACATCAACTTCATGGCGCGTTTTGGAAGAGGCCTGATCTGTCTCACCCTGACCGCCGAACGCTGCCGGCAGCTCGATCTGCCCCTGATGGTGCGCGACAACAATGAGAAGCACGGCACCAATTTCACCCTCTCCATCGAGGCGGCGCGCGGCGTGACCACCGGGATCTCCGCCGCCGATCGCGCCATGACGGTGCGTGCCGCGGTGGCCGAGGATGCCCGTCCCGAGGACCTGGTGCGGCCCGGACACATCTTTCCGCTGATGGCGCAGCCGGGGGGGGTGCTCACCAGGGCCGGACACACCGAGGCGGGGTGCGATCTGGCGCGTCTGGCGGGGTTCGAGCCGGCGGCGGTGATCGTGGAGATCCTCAACGAGGATGGCAGCATGGCGCGCCGGCCCGATCTCGAGCGGTTCGCACGGGAGCACGGACTCAAGATAGGCACCATCGCCGATCTGATCAGATACCGGCTGGAGAACGAGGAGTCGGTCAGCCGGGTGGCCGGGTGCCGCATGCCCACCGAGTATGGCGAGTTTGATCTCAAGCTGTATCAGGATCGGATCGATGAGCGCCTGCATCTGGCGCTGGTGAAAGGTAACATAGAGGATGGCAGCCCGGTTCCGGTGCGCGTGCATATGCAGGATACCCTGTGTGATCCCATTGCCAGCCTGCGCGGCGGCGGCAGCTGGTCGCTGGGAGAGGCGCTGCGCTACATCGAGCGGGAGGGGCGTGGCGTGGTGGTGATCCTGAGCCAGTCCGAAGCGGTGGCTGAAACGCTGCGCCGGATCAGGAACTTTCAGCTGGAGGATCAGGGCGTGGAACTTCCCGCCCCCCCGGCTGGGGCGGAGCTGCGCACCTACGGGATCGGGGCGCAGATTCTGCTGGATCTGGGGGTGCGCCGCATGCGCGTTATGAGTATGCCAAAGCATCTGCATGCCCTGTCCGGTTTTGGTCTGGAGGTGGTGGAGTATATCGAGCAGAGTGGGGAGAAAACATGAGCATAAAAACCTTGCAGGGCGATCTGGTGGTGGAGGGGGCGCGCTTTGGCCTGGTGGTGAGCCGCTTCAACGGGTTTATCGTGGAGAGCCTGCAGAGCGGCGCCATCGACTGCCTGTTGCGCCACGGAGCCGGGGAGAGCGACATCGAGGTGATCAAGGTGCCCGGGGCGCACGAGATCCCGCTAGTGGCGAGGCGTATGGCGGAAAGCGGCAGGTTTGACGCCATCATCGCCCTGGGAGCGGTGATCCGGGGCGCCACGCCCCATTTCGACTACGTGGCCGGAGAGTGCGCCAGGGGAGTGGCCGCCGTGGGCCGGGAGAGCGGCGTGCCGGTGGCGTTCGGAGTTCTTACCGTCGATACCATCGAACAGGCGGTGGAGCGGGCCGGTACCAAGGCGGGCAACAAGGGGGCGGATGCCGCCCTCACCGCCATCGAGATGGTAAACCTGCTGAGGCAGCTAGGCTGACCGGATGAGCAGAAGGCGCAGCAAGGCGCGCAGCCGCGCCGTTCAGGCCATCTACCAGTGGCAGATGACCGGCCAGGAGATGGCCGCCATACGGGACCACTTTCTGGCCGAGCACCCCATGGAGGGGGTGGACCGGGACTATTTCGGAGAGCTGGTTTGCGGAGTGGTGCAGCAGGTCTATGCCCTGGACGACGAGATCACTCCGTTTCTGGATCGGGACCTACAGGAGGTGGATCCCGTGGAGCGGGCCATCCTGCGTCTCGCCACCTTCGAGCTGCTGTGCCGTCCCGGGATCCCCTACCGCGTCGTGATCAACGAGGCGGTGGAGCTGGCCAAGTCGTACGGCAGCGAGGCCGGGCACAGGTATGTAAACGGTGTTTTGGACAGGGTTGCCGGGAAGCTGCGCCGCATGGAGGTGGAGGGGCGCGGAGATCCGGATCCGTAGCTCCGTGTTCCGCTTTTCCCCCTCCCACCAATCTTTGATATTTCACTCCCAAACCCATAGATTTGTGATTGTCTTGGTATCTACCAAGGGAAATCCTGTTTTACCTCTTGATTCAGCTCATTGGAGATACGTGGAGATGTTATTGAAAAATGAAAGGATAAAAGAGCTGTTTCACCACTGGTCGGTGATGACCTTCTACGAGCGGTTCGAGCACCTGGTGGCGCTGGTTCTCACCGGGCTGATCGCGGTCATCATCTTGGTAGCGTTGTGGCGTCTGGGGACCGAGGTGGTGCGCATGCTGGTGCTGGATGCCTTCGATCCGCTGGATCATGCGGTGTTCCAGACCATCTTTGGCATGATCATGACGCTTTTGATCGCCATGGAGTTCAAGCACTCCATCCTGCAGGTGCTGGAGCGTAAGGCGCATATCATCCAGGTGGAGACGGTGCTGCTCATCGCCTTGCTGGCGATGGCGCGCAAGTTTATCATTCTGGACGCCAAGGAGTATGGCGCCCAAGTGCTGGCTGCGCTTGCTCTCTGCGTTACCGCTCTCGGCGCCACCTACTGGCTGATCAAGGAACGGAACGGACGCCAGCGATAGCCGATAGCCGGCCCGGGATGCGCCAATAACACCGCTACCAAAACTGGACAGATATGACACAGCAGATTGAGCTGGATTACGAAGGCGCGGAGCAGCTGCCGCTGAAGGAGTACACGGAGAAGGCCTATCTGGACTACTCCATGTATGTGATCCTGGATCGGGCGCTGCCCCATATTGGCGACGGCCTCAAGCCGGTACAGCGGCGTATCGTCTATGCCATGTCCGAGCTGGGTCTCAGCGCTGGTTCCAAGCACAAGAAGTCGGCGCGCACCGTGGGCGATGTGCTGGGCAAGTTTCACCCGCACGGCGACTCCGCCTGCTACGAGGCGATGGTGCTG
>DRMK01000200.1 GCA_011322575.1 Gammaproteobacteria bacterium | reverse complement strand
CCGCCGGTGATTCACCGTCACCGGGATCGTTCGGATCGGGATCGATGCCGTCCCCGTCCACGGCTATCGACGGGGTGCTGATGAAGTCGTATCCGGTAGCAAGCAGATTGGCCTTCAGGTCGGGGTGCTGCATGAATACTCCGGTATCCACCACCGCCACGATCACCTCCCTGTCGCGGGTTATGTTGCCGGTCACCTCCCACGCCTGGGGCAGATTGAGCAGCTGGAGGTTCCACTGTCCGGGATACAGCTCATCGTTGGGGATGGCCAGGGGGCGCCGTATGTAGTTGGGTTCGGCATACTCCACCTCAGGACGCTCCCGCAGCGCCCGTACCATGGCGATGGTTCTGCGTTTCAGCTCCTTCTGATCCTGGATCGACGCTGCGCTTGCCCGCCCCGTACCGGGGAGGGAGAACAGCATGGCGCGCCCAGGCGCTCCTCCCTTTGGCACCAGCCCGGCGGAGGCCGCCAGCATCTGCCGGGAACCACTCCGGTTGTATGGTTCGCGCAGGCGCACGATCACATCACCTGGTACAAAATCATCCTCCGGCTGGAACTCCGCCCCGGCGAGCCGGGCGGGCCGCCCGATGGTGAGCAAATAGTTGGAACTTCCCGCGAAAGCGCTAACCTTTACGAGATATTCTCCGGTCTGCGGAACCCGGACGGACTCTGTCGCCTGATCGGGACTGTCGGAGATGGCGGCCGCCTCCCCTCCCGCGGCACCGCCGTTGCTGCGAACCAGTTTCAGGTCCAGATCGATGCCCTCTTGCCGGTCGCTGATGAAAAGGGTGACTGCCTGGCCCTTGGCGAGGGTGACACGGTACCAGTCTTCCTTGTCCGCCATCTCGTCGACGAATCCACCCACCAGCGCCGGGTTGGAAAGCTGCTGGGCGCTCTCCGGGCTGCTGTTATCCGAGCGTTGCGCGTCGGGGTCGTTACTGTCGCTGTCTACCCAGACCCCCTTTGCTGCGGTGATCTCCCCCGCAAGATCGAACGTTGCTGCGCTCTCCGGCTGGGTAGAACCATCTCCGCAGCCCGCCACCGCGAGGGCCAGAGAGAGCAGCGCCAGGAGTTTGATATGCATCGCCGGGTCGTTTGCCTGAGGAGTGTCTGTTGTCTGGAGGAGAAATTGCCGACTGTTCCGCTAATATCGGAACCCGTTATGGAAGTTTTAGGGCCGGGCAACCTCACCGGCATGGTAGCGCAACATGGTCGGGAAGTTCAACGGGCGCCGGCAGAGGGAGAACCGGTTATTCCATAACGACGTAGCACCCACAATTGAAGTGTATGGTAGTTACTGATACACTCTTCGTCGCTCGCCACCGATGTATGGAGTATGGTGGGAGAGAGGTTTACAGCGCTGGTCCGGCAACGCTCCGAACCAGCAAACGCCGCGCCGTCGCGCGGCAGGGGCTTTTTTCGCTCGGCCCGTCCATGAGCGAACCGATAGTGCACGCTCCCGTATAACCATTGCGGTCGAGCAGAACTGTCCAGGGTTTGAACGCCGAAGGCGGGGGAGAGCCCCCGTACTCCGGTACCAGGCGAAATTGTCGTCGGCCTGGCGGCCATGAAGGAGGCCGCCGGGGGAGCGGCCTATACAGTCGGTCGGGGGAACGGGCCGGGAGGTCTGTCGTTCCGCGGTTTTGGTGAGAAGTACTCTTCCGGAACGGCCGGAGCCCCCGGTGGCTGGCTCGCTTCCCGCGTCGGCCTGGCCCTGGCGCAGCGCTCCCCAGGTTACAACCTGTACGGGCCGGGGTGTGCAGAGTACGACTAGATGAAAAGAATGCTGTTCAACGCAACTCAGCCAGAGGAGTTGCGGGTCGCCCTGGTAGATGGCCAGCGGCTGTACGATCTGGACATAGAAACTTCCACCCGCGAACAGAAGAAATCCAATATCTACAAGGGGAAAATTACCCGCATCGAGCCCAGTCTCGAGGCGGCGTTCGTGGACTACGGCGCGGAACGCCATGGTTTTCTCCCGCTGAAAGAGATCTCCCGCAGCTACTTCAGCACCACCCCCGAGGCCGGCGCCAAGGTGCAGATCAAGGATGTCCTGAAGGAAGGGCAGGAGCTGGTAGTGCAGGTGGAGAAGGAGGAGCGAGGCAACAAGGGTGCCGCCCTGACCACCTTCATCAGCATGGCCGGGCGCTACCTGGTGCTGATGCCCAACAACCCGCGGGCGGGAGGGGTGTCGAGGCGTATCGAGGGGGAGATGCGCAGCGAAATCCGCCAGGCGATGAGCGAGCTGGTGGTGCCGGAAGATATGGGTCTCATCGTGCGCACCGCCGGGGTGGGCAAGAGTGTCGAGGAGCTGCAGTGGGATCTCGACTACCTGGTCAACCTCTGGCGCTCCATCGAAAAGGCGAGCACCGAACGCCCGGCGCCGTTTCTGATCTACCAGGAGAGCAACGTGGTGATCCGCGCCATTCGGGACTACATGCGCCCCGATATTGGCGAGATCCTGATCGACGAACCGGGAATCTACGAGCAGGCGCGGGAGTTCGTGCAGCAGGTGATGCCGCACAACCTGCAGAAGGTCAAGCTCTACCAGGATCCCATTCCCATGTTCAGCCGCTACCGGGTGGAGAGCCAGATCGAGTCCGCCTTTCAGCGCAACGTGCGGCTGCCCTCCGGGGGATCCATCGTCATTGACCGTACCGAGGCGCTGGTTTCCATTGACATCAACTCGGCGCGCGCCACCAAGGGGAGCGACATCGAGGAGACCGCCCTGAACACCAATCTCGAGGCGGCCGAAGAGATTGCCCGTCAGCTGCGCCTGCGCGATCTGGGCGGCCTGATTGTGATCGACTTCATCGACATGAACTCCAGCCGCAACCAGCGGGAGGTGGAGGGCCGGCTCAAGGAGTCCCTCAAGATGGACCGTGCGAGGGTGCAGGTGGGGCGCATCTCGCGCTTTGGCCTGCTGGAGATGTCACGCCAGCGGTTGCGTCCGTCCCTTGGTGAGTCTAGCCAGGTGGTCTGTCCCCAGTGCGACGGCAGCGGGACCATCCGCAGCGTGGAGTCCCTCTCCCTCTCGATCCTGCGCATCGTGGAGGAGGAGGCGATGAAGGAAAAAACCGGTCGCGTGGTGGCGCGGCTGCCGGTCGAAGTGGCTACCTTCCTGCTCAACGAGAAACGGCAGATCATCAACTCCATTGAAAACCGGCTGGGGATCTCGGTGACGCTTGTCCCGGACAAGAACCTGGTGCTGCCCCATTACGAGGTGACGCGCCTGCGCGTGGAGGAGGTCCGCGGCGACCGGGGCGGTCAGCCCAGCTACAAGTTGGCGGGTGTTCCGGAGAAGGCTGCCGTTCCCCAGAGCAGTGCGCCGCTGCGCGCCGCCAGCGCGGAGCAGCCGGCGGTAAAGGCGGTGGTTCCCCCGGCGCTGCCGCGCGTGGCGGATGATACCCCCGATACCGGTACCAGGGAGGAGAAACCGGGACCCATAAAACGTCTCTTCGCGCTGCTGGCGGGGGGCGTCCAGCGTGACAGCACAGCTGAAAAGGAGAGCGCCGCGCCCCAGCCGGACAGCCAGGAGGCCCCGGACTCCGGGCACGCCCCGCGCCGCCGCGGCAAGGGTTCGGGTGGCCGGCGTTCCCAGTCGTCCAACGGGCGCAAATCCGGAGCAAAACGGAAGCCGGCTGCCAGGCAGCCCGCTGCTGAGGAAAACGGCGAGGGGAAGGAAGGAGAGAAGAAGGCCACGCGCAGCCCAGCAGGCAGCCGGGGCCGGCGTGGCGGGCGCAGACGTCGCTCCTCCAACCGCGAGGCGGCTGCGCCAGAGAGCGCTTCGGCCGGTGAAGCGCGGCAGGGGAAAGAGGAGAGCACGGCTGCGACCAGGCAGGCTGCCAAGGGGGCCGAACCAGCTGCCCCGGCGGTGGAGGGTGAGTCCGGAAGAACCACCCGGAAGCGCTCCGGCAAAAGGGAGAGCACTGGTCCGGCTGAGGGAAGCGTTGCTGGTGAGAAAGGCTACAGAGCCCGTGCGGTGGCAGAGGTTTCGCCCGCCGGCGAGGCGCCGCCGGGGACCAGGTCCATACCCGATGGCGGAAAGGCGGGAGCCACCGCCCCGGCAAGCGAAGGAGGGGGAGAGAAACCTTCACGCAGGCGGTCGGGCGGCTCCGGGAGCTCCGGCAAGGAGGAGGGCGGCACGGGGGGCAAGCCCGACGCAGCCGCGGAGCCGCAACAGGCTGCGGAGCCGGGCTCCAGAGGGGATGCCGCGAAAAAACCCGCGCGCCGCCCGCGTCGCGTTGCGGCGCGGAGCGAGAAGGGCGCCGGGGAGAAGAGCTCCAGGCCCGCATCCGCCGGCGATGAACCAGCCGCGGCAAAGGCGGATCGGCAGAAGGATGTGGTCAGCGCCGCACCGCAGGGGGCAGGCCCGGCCGGCGGCAAGCCAGCCGCTGCCGCGATGCCGGACAAATCCGACTGATCCCGGTTCGGGACAGCGTGTGCAAGGCGGCGAAGATCCCTTCCATTCACATGGAAGGGTTCAGCGCCCCTGCCGGAACTCCAGGCCAGCCAACGCCGGGTTGTCGATGAACCGGTTGCGTTTGCCCTGCAGCTTCTGGATGATGTCATTGCGCCGCCGCTCCTCCTCCGATGGAGGATCCTGGCGGTGCCAGCGCAGCAGCAGCTCCCGCTGGCGCCGGTACAGCTTCAGGCCGTACTGCTTGCTCATATAGAACATCGCCCGGGCAATATCGCCGCGCACCGCAGGACGTGGCTCTACCAGCCGTCTCTTCTCATCAACCTCGAAGTCACACTTGCCCCTGGCCGGTTCGCCAGGCAGTTCGGCAAAGGCGTAGGCGCTGCGCAGCTGGTTGATTTTGCTGAGGGCGGGAAAGATGTTGTGCATGTCCGCCTCTATGGTATTGAAGCGGCGGCTGTTCCTGCGGCACTGCTTGCGTTTGCCGCACTTCAGGCTCTTCGTTACCCAGGCCATGGGAAAGACATGCTCCGCGTTTATCCTGCGGCCGTGCCTCTTGCCGAATCTCTTGCCACAGTAGAGCGTCTCCCCGCCATCGGCATAGAGGATCCCCCAGAATCTGGGCAGAGTCTCGAAATATTCGCTGTCCGCCCGGTTCCCTGCCCTGGAGTCGGTGCAGCCGGGCAGCAGGGCGAACAGCAGGATGGCGCAGACCGCGAGCCTCGCGGTGGAGGATGGCAGCACCGCTCAATCCTTGGTGTTTTCGTAGAATATGTAACTGGTGGAGTAGTCGCTGAACTCGAAATAGACCTTTTTCTCGCCAGGATCCGCGAGGTAGTTCTGGTTCTCGTCCAGCACTCCGTAGCCGTAGCGGTAGGGACGGGGGGTATCGCCGCCGCTGGTGCTGACCGCAGTGGTGATCTTGTCGATCTTGATGAAACGTTTCACCAGCTTGTCTCCGGCATATACATCCAGAACTCCGTCGGTACCGGTGTAGTTCTGCACCGCGCGGCCGAGCTGGTTCTGCATCTCCTGCGTACACCCGGCCGCCACCAGCAGGGCTACGCTGCAGAGGGCAATGATTCTGTCATTCATGACTCGTTCCCCTTTCGTTTATCTTCCCTGTTATCTAACACCTCCAGGGCGAGTCGCGCAACATTTTCCGCTCCGCCCGGCTTTCCCAGACCCTCACGGACGGCGGCCAGCTTCTCCCTGGTGCTGTGGGTCAGCTCCGGATCCTCCAGGAAACGTGCCGAGGCGGATGCAACCGCTTCCGGCCGGGCGTGGTGCTGGATGAGCTCCGGCACTATTTTCTCACCGGCCACGATGTTTGCCAGCCCTACGTAAGGAATGCGTACCATGCGCCGCGCCACGGCGTGGGTAAGGGGGGAGAGGCGGTAGACGATGACCATGGGTACCCCCAGCAGCGCCAGCTCCAGCGTTGCAGTGCCGGATGCGGTGATGGCAGCGTCACAGCTCTGCATGGCGTCGTGGCCCAGCCGCTCCACCACGCGGATCTGCAACGATTCGCGCCCGATCGCCCGGCACAACGGATACGGCAATGGTTCCTCTTCCGTCAGCGGAACCAGCCATGGCGCCAGATCGCCAATCTCCAGGCTGGAGGCCAGTGGCAGCAGGAGCTGCAGATCGGGGAAGCGCCCCTGCAGCAGGGCGGCGCTCTCCAGCAGCAGAGGCATCAGCCGCCGCAGTTCGGAACGGCGGCTTCCGGGAAGAAGTCCCAACACGGGACGGCCGGACTCCAGTCCGAAGTGACGCCGGGCGTCGGCGCGCTGCATGGTGGGACGGACGCTATCCACCAGCGGGTGGCCCACGAACCTGACCGGGACACCGTGTCTCTCGTAGAAAGGCACCTCGAACGGGAACAGTACCGCCATCATGTCCACCCGGCGGGCTATGCTCTTTACCCGGTGCTCACGCCAGGCCCACACCTGCGGGCTGATATAGTGCAGAACCCTGATCCCCAGTTTGCGCGCGCTACCCGCCAGGCGCAGGTTGAAGCCGGGAAAGTCCACGGTGATCAGGAGATCCGGACGCTCCCCGCGCAGCATCTCCTCCGCGCGCCGCAGCACGCCGCGCAACCGCGGATAGTGGAGCAGCACCTCCACCAGGCCCATAACGGCCAGCTCCGCTATGTCCACGCGCACGTCCACCCCGGCGGCGCGCATCCTGGCGCCGCCTATACCGAACAAAGTTGCGTGAGGGGCCATCCGCAGCAGCGCCGCCACCAGGTTTCCTCCATGCAGATCTCCGGATGCCTCTCCGGCCACGATCATGATGCGCGGCGCATCACGCTCACGCGGTGACATGGGCCTTTATCACATCCACGATGGTGTGGATCTGTTCACTCTCCAGTTCGGGATAGATGGGCAGCGACAGGCAGCGCTCGGCCACCGATTCGCTCACCGGCAACGACAGGTTGCGGTAGCGCTGCGCGAACACCTCCTGGCGGTGCAGCGGAATGGGGTAGTAGATCGCGGAGCTTATGCCGGCATCGCTGAGCGCCTGCATGATGCCGCCCCTTCGGTTGGTCAGCAGCGTGTACTGGTGGTAAACGTGAATCCCCCTGCCATCCTCATGGGGCGGGGTGATGCCGGGCAGTTCCGCCAGCCGTCTGCTGTAGGTGTGGGCAGCGGCGCGCCGCCCTTCGTTGTAGGCGGTGATCCGCTTTAGCTTGGCGCGCAGGATGACGGCCTGGATCTCGTCCAGGCGGCTGTTGTAGCCGATGATGCTGTGGTGGTAGCGCTCCCTGGAGCCATGGTTGCGCAGCATCTTCAGCCGCGCGGCCAGCTCTTCCGAGTTGGTGGTGATCATGCCGCCGTCCCCGAAACAGCCCAGATTCTTGCTGGGAAAGAAGCTGAAGCAACCCGCGTCGCCGAAGGTGCCGGTAAACCGGCCGCCAATGCTGGCGCCAAACGACTGGGCGCAGTCCTCTATCACCCGGAGGTGATGTCTCCGGGCCAGCTCCAGCAGCGGCCCCATATCCGCCGGCTGGCCGAACAGGTGTACCGGCAGGATGGCGCGGGTGCGTTCGGTGATGGCCGTCTCGACCAGGCCCGGATCCAGGTTGAAGGTGTGGGGATCGATATCCACGAATACCGGTTTCGCCCCGAGGTAACAGATCGCCTCGGCGGTGGCGATAAAGGTGAACGGCGTGGTAATTACCTCGTCTCCCTCCCCGATTCCGGCAGCCGCCAGCGCCAGCTGCAGGGCATCTGTGCCCGAGGCGCAGCCGATGGCGTATCTGGCGCCAAGGTAGCTGGCGGCCTCCTCTTCAAAGGCATGCACGTTGGGACCAAGGATGAAATGGGCGCTTTCCAGCACCTGGTGCAGATCCTGCTCTATTTCGGCCTTGATCTGGCGGTACTGGATCCTGAGATCGACCATCGGGATCATGCGGCGGGTACCCCCTGTTTGAGTTGTTCGGAGATTGCCAGAGCGGTTTCCAGGGCCCGCAGTCCGTCCTCCCCGCTGACCACCGGAGGATGGCCACGGCGGATCGCCTGGAGAAACGAGCCTATCTCGCTCAGCAGCGCGTCACCCTGTTCGAAGCTGTGCCGCTCCGATTCAATGTCGGGAATGCCAGGGTGCTGCTCGGTGGCCCCCTTGCGGCAGATCTCCAATTGCTTGTTGTGAAAGTCTATGGCTATGTAACTGTCATGCTGGAACAGGCGCATTTTGCGTTCCGTCCTGGCGCTGGCCCGGCTGGCGGTAACATTGGCGACGCAACCGTTGGCAAACTGCAGGCGCACGTTGGCAATGTCGATGTCGCTGGAGAGCACCGCCACGCCACTGGCGTCCAGCTGGCGCACCGGCGAGCGCACCATATCCAGAATGATGTCGATGTCGTGGATCATCAGGTCCAGCACCACGTTGACGTCGGCACCGCGCGGGTTGAACGGCGCCAGCCGGTGCGACTCGATGAAACGCGGTTCGTCGACCACGCTCTCGGCCGCAAGTATGGCCGGGTTGAACCGCTCCAGATGACCGATCTGGAGGATCCTGCCGTGCTCCGCGGCGCTCTCCACCAGTTCGCGCGCTTCGGCCACGCTGGCCGCAATGGGCTTCTCCAGCAATACATGGACGCCATTCTCCAGAAACCATCTGGCGACGCCGTGGTGTTGCTGGGTGGGCACCACGATGCTGACCGCATCCACCTTGCCGGCCAGCTGACGGTAGTCGGTGATCCCCTCGGTCCCGAGCTCCCGCGCCACGCTGCGGGCCACTGCGGTATTGCTGTCACATACCGCAACCAGTTGCGAACCGGGCAGGACGGCGTATTTCTGGGCATGGTAGCGGCCCAGATAGCCGGTGCCAACTACGGCGGTTCTGATTTTTTCCATCTGTATCGCGGGTCTGGCCGTTGGATCACGCTATCTTACTATGAATGCCGGATCGGTCGGCAGCGAAATTGCGGGGCACTACCGAACTTTCCGGCCGGTTTTCTCCGGACGGGGCAGGCAAAGGCGCGGTTCGCCGCTGCGAGGCCGCGATCCCGACCGTTGCTTGGGGGTTGGGAAAACCGCTGCATGCCCGGAAATCCGCGGCGAGCCAACTGCCTCGGCAGGGAAAGGAGCCCCTTGACTGACAACCGTTTTGCGCCAGAATGGAGGCGGGACAGGAAGGGAGATCTCCACCGGATGTCAAACACGACATGGCCAACCGTCCGGCCTCTCGCAATACGCGAGGTGTGGCTGTGGATCCTGCCCGTAGCCCTTCTGTTCCTGTTGTCGGCGTGTGCGACGGGGCCGGAGCAACGGGAAGGCGTTCCGGCCGCCAGCGGGCCCTCCGCCGCGGCCGACGTCGCCCTCTCCCTGGTGGGGGTGCCGTACCGCTATGGGGGCGCCTCACCGCGCGGCATGGACTGCAGCGGTCTGGTCCAGTACTCCTACCGGCAGGTGGGGATTCGGGTGCCGCGCACGGTTGCCGACCAGAGACGCCACTCCTTTCCGGTATCCATGGACCGGCTCCAGGCGGGCGATCTGCTGTTTTTCCGTCTCGGTGGCAGGGTCTCCCATGTGGGGATCTACCTGGGACGGCGGCGTTTCGTCCATGCGCCGAGCACCGGCAAACGGGTATCCGTCACCACCCTGGACAACATTTACTGGAGAAGGAGACTGGTCGGGGCGGGACGGTTTTATTGAGGCGCTCTTTTCGTATATCCTGCACCTCATGGAGCCCCGCGACAAGGAAGATGTACCGTTCACGTTGGTGGCAGGCGTGGACGAGGCCGGCCGTGGCCCGCTGGCGGGGCCGGTAATCGCGGCCGCGGTGATCCTCTCGCCGGAGCGTCCGGTGGAGGGGCTGGCGGATTCCAAACGGCTCACCGCCAAGCGTCGCGAGGCCCTCTGCGCGGCCATCCGGCAGAGCGCACTGGCGTGGGCGCTGGGGCGCGCCGAGGTGGAGGAGATCGACCGCCTCAATATCCTGCGGGCCAGCCTGCTCGCCATGCGGCGGGCGGTGATGAAGCTGCGCCCGGCCCCCCGGCATGTCCAGGTGGATGGCAACCACTGCCCCGAACTGCACTGCAGCGTTGAGGCGATCGTTGGCGGGGACGGGATGATCCCGGCCATCAGCGCCGCCTCCATCCTGGCCAAGGTGGCGCGGGACCGGGAGATGCTTTCGCTGGATGCACGGTATCCCGGCTACGGTCTGGCCACCCACAAGGGCTACCCCACCCGGGAGCACCTGTACGCCTTGCGGCGGCTCGGGGCAAGCGCTATCCACCGCCGCTCCTTCAAACCGGTAAGGGAGATCCTCGAATCATGAGCAACGACACCCTGCAGCACCTGCTGGACAACAACCGCCGCTGGTCCGCGGCCAAGACAGCGCAGGATACCGATTTTTTCAGGCGTCTCGCCAGGCAGCAGAAGCCACAATACCTCTGGATCGGTTGCGCCGACAGCCGAGTGCCGGCCAACGAGATCATCGGCCTGGACCCCGGCGAGGTGTTCGTGCACCGCAACGTGGGGAATCTGGTGGAGCATACCGACATGAACTGCCTGTCGGTTATCCAGTACGCCGTGGAGGTACTTCAGGTGCAGCATGTCATAGTTTGCGGCCACTACGGGTGTGGCGCGGTGCAGGCAGCCCTGAGCGATGAGGATCATGGCCTGATCGACAACTGGCTGCGCAAGATTCAGGAGGTGTACCGCACCCACCGCGAGGAGGTGGATGCCAGGCAGGGCAGCCAGCGGCTGGACTACATGTGCGAGCTCAACATTGCGGCCCAGGTGGCCAATGTGTGCCGCACCACCGTCGTGCAGAACGCCTGGCGCCGGGGACAGAAGCTCTGTGTGCATGGCTGGGTGTACAGCCTGAAGGATGGGTTACTGCACAATATCGGCCTCTCCATCGACTCCCCGGAGCAGCTTCCCTGCTGACCAATGAGCGCGCCCTTCGT
>DRMK01000199.1 GCA_011322575.1 Gammaproteobacteria bacterium | reverse complement strand
GGAGTACGCCATCGCGCGGCGGCCGACCAGTTTTCCCTATGTTCCCGGCCTGCTGTCGTTTCGCGAGATACCAGCGATCCTGGAGGCGCTGCAGAAACTGGAGCGACCACCGGATCTGCTGCTCGTGGACGGACAGGGCACGGCCCATCCGCGCCGTTTCGGCATCGCCTCCCATCTGGGAGTGGTCACCGGGATCCCCTCTATCGGCGTCGCCAAGAGCCGCCTGATCGGCCAGCACGGCGAGCCTCCCGACGAACGGGGCGCCTGGACACCTCTGCAAGAGGGAGAGGAGACGATCGGTGCGGTGCTGCGCAGCCGCAAGGGAGTCAGGCCCATCTATGTATCCCCGGGCCACTGCGTGACCCTGGAAAGAGCGCTGGAGTATGTCATGAGGTGCGTCACCCGCTACCGTCTCCCGGAAACCACCCGCCAGGCTCACCGCTTGGCATCAAGGACTTGAAAGGGAAACGGGGAGTTGGTTATCATTGAACGACAATAATCAATCATTTATCCAGTCTAATCAGGTAATCAGAATATATGAGAAAGGTTAAAAAGGCCGTATTCCCGGTTGCGGGGCTGGGTACCCGCTTTCTGCCAGCCACCAAGGCCAATCCCAAGGAGATGCTGCCGGTGGTGGACAAACCCCTCATCCAGTACGCGGTGGAGGAGGCGGTCGCCGCGGGGATCGAGGAGCTGATTTTCGTCACCAGCAGCAGCAAGCGTGCCATCGAGGACCATTTCGACAAGAACTACGAACTGGAATCCAAGCTGGAGCTGGAGGGCAAGTATGAGTTGCTGAAGACGGTCCAGGACATCGTGCCCAAGGGGGTGGTCTGTCTCTATGTACGCCAGCCAGAGGCCCTGGGGCTGGGGCATGCGGTGCTCTGCGCCCGACCGCTGGTCGGCCAGCAGCCGTTTGCCGTGATCCTGGCGGATGACCTGATCAAGAGCGAGGGGCCGGGCTGCCTCAGCGAGATGGTCAAGGCGTTCTCCTACCATGGAGGCAGTATCCTCGGCGTGGAGGAGATCCCCATCTCGGAGTCCGACAAGTACGGCATCGTCTCCACCACCTCCCTGGATGAGCGGATCAGCCGCGTGGATGCCATCGTGGAGAAACCGAAGCCGGAGAAGGCACCCTCCAACCTGGCGGTGGTGGGGCGCTACATCCTGTCACCGGCCCTGTTCAGTCTGCTGGAGAGGGTGGAAAAGGGGGCCGGGGGCGAGATCCAGCTCACCGACGCCATCGCGGAGCTGCTCCACCACGAGCAGGTGCTCTCCTACCGCTTTACCGGCGAGCGCTACGACTGCGGCAGCAAGCTGGGCTATCTGCAGGCAACGGTGGAGTTCGCCCTGGATCACCCGGAACTCAGCGATGCGTTCCGCGACTACCTGCGCAACGTATCTGGCTGCGACACACCTCCCATCGCCTCGGTGGGGTAGTGGAGCCCTCTGCGCTGCCGGCCGGAGGGGCGGGTCACCCCTCCTTCCAGCCTGCCAGAATCTCCATGCAGATCTCCTGCATCTCCTGCACCCGCCGGGGTGAATCCGCCTCGTTGTAGCAGCGCAGCTCCGGCGCGTTGCCGGAGGGGCGCAGGTGGACTACCTCGCCACCCTGGAAGGTGATGCGCAATCCGTCGGTGGAATCTATATTGTCCACCTCGCCGAAGTGGCTCTCGAACAGCCCGGCTATCCGGCGCCGCGCCACCCCTTCCTGACCGACAGGATTCAGCCAGGCCAGCCGGGAGCTGCTCAGCTCGGTGGGAAACTGCTTCACCCGATCGCTGGCGGTAAAGCGCCGCGGCAACCGCTCCAGCAGCTGCGATATGGTGCAACCCTCCCGGCGTGCCAGTAGCATCACCCCCAGGGCGACGACTACAGCATCCCGGGTAGGCAGGGCGGGCAGGATTCTGCCCTGCAGCTCGATATCGCTGGCGGTGAGAAAACCGCCATTGGCCTCGTAGCCCACCACCGGCCCGGGCGCACCCTCCCGCGCCTGGTTCATCGCGGCGATCACGAACGGCGAACCGATGCGGGTGCGGATCACGCGCTGGAACCAGCCACTGCGCTCCACCGCGCTGTTGCTGCTGACTGGAGTGGCCACCACGGCGGCCCCCAGCCAGCGGGCGCAGAGGATCCCGGCCACGTCGCCCCGCAGCCAGTTACCATGCTCGTCGCTGATCAGCGGCCGATCCCCGTCGCCGTCGGCGGAGACGATACAGTCATAGGAAGAATCGGCTGCCCACCGCTGGGCAAGATGCACATCCTCCGGGCGGATCGCCTCGGTGTCCACCGGAATGAACTGCTCCGCCCGGCCTAGTCGGGTCACCTTGGCCCCAAGGGCGCAGAGGATCTCGTAGAGGGCGTCGCGAAGTACGCTGGAGTGCTCGTACAGACCGATCCGCAGCCCCGCCAGACACCCCTCGGGAAGAAACTCCAGATAGCGCCGCAGGTAGTGGTCGCCGGCCTCCCCGCTCTCCACAGGGAGGGAAAACGGGGTCGCCAAGGATCCGTCGGGAGTGAAGCGGCTATCCGGGATCGTGACCTGCTGGCCCCTGATGTCCTGCTCGTCCTCCTTCAGAATCTCGCCGTCCGCCCGGTTGAACTTGATTCCGTTGCGATCATCGGGAATATGGCTGCCGGTCACCATCAGGGAGGGGATCCTTCGGGCCATTGCGTAGCAGGCGACGGCGGGGGATGCGATCCTGCCGCAGTTGATCGGGCGGTAACCCCGATCCGCCACGGCGGCGGCGCAGGCCGCCATGATGCGGCTGGTACTGGGGCGCAGATCGCCGGCAATGGCCACGGCGCTCCCTCGCTCCAGCCCGCCGCTCTGCTCCAGGTGCTGCAGAAAGGCAGTGGTATAGCTGTAGCAGATCCGGTCGGTCATCTTTTGTACCAGCCCGCGCGCGCCGCTGGTGCCGAAGCCGACCCCGCTGCTCTCCATGAGGTGACCGATCTCTGCCTGTGTCATGGGATGAAATCCGCATATGAAAAAGGGTCGTGCGATTATGGCACAACCCCTTCGAAATGGCTCCCCCGACTGGACTCGAACCAGTGACAAACGGATTAACAGTCCGGT
>DRMK01000198.1 GCA_011322575.1 Gammaproteobacteria bacterium | reverse complement strand
CGCGCAACGACGAACCGGTCACCGGCAAGGATCTGCGCGCCGCGGTGGAGGCGGTGCTGGCCGGCAAGCCGGTGCCCGAAGAGCAGAAACCCAGCCTGGGCTGCAATATCAAGTGGAAGCCCGGTAACGAGCCCGACTATTTCGGATAGAGCGAGGTTCTGGATCCTGATTTATTACCTTGAAAGAAGTTAGCGTCCCGCCAGGTGCCGCCGCTCCCAAAGAGCAAGGCTCAGCAGGGGCCACAGGCCCCATGCGAGATCCATCTCGCCGCTCAGGTGCCGTTCGAATATCCTGCGCAGCGCCGTGGCATCCAGCTCCACCCCCAGGATCTCGCCGCGCTCCAGGAGGGACTCCTCGAACACAGCTCGCAGGGAGCTTCTCAGCCAGCTATTCATGGGGATGCCGAAACCCCGCTTTCCCTTGGTCTGATAGGTGGTGTGGCGGCTGAGGGCGGAACGCAGCGGCAGCTTTCCCTCCCCTTTTTCCATATCCAGGCAGGAGCGCCAGTCCACCTGCGCCGCCACCGCGATCACCTCCCTGTCCAGCAGCGGCACGCGCACCTCCAGTGAATGATACATGCTGGCGCGGTCCACCTTGAGCAGCACCATGTTCAGATGGCAGATCAGCTCGTTCCAGCGCAGCCACTGGGCGGTCTCATCCTCCTGCCAGCCGTCGTAGTCGAATACCGGATAGCGGTCGGGCCACTCCGGCAGGGTGGGGAAGATGGCCTCCAGGTACGGTTCATCCAGGTGCGTGTGCTTGTTCCGCTGCCAGTGGCCCAGGGTGCGGAAGCGCTTCAGGGTGTGGGGCATCTCCCCTATCCCCAGCCGTTTCAGCCCCCAGCGCGCCACCCGCTGCCAGTAGGGGGCGCGGAAACCGGTTGCCCCGCCGATCAGCTGGGAGGCCCGCTTGGTGTATCCCCAGAACAGCTCGTCACCACCGTCGCCGGAGAGGATGACCTTGTAGCTCCTGCTCGCGAGCCGGGAGACCAGCATGGTGGGAAATATGGAGTAGTCCCCGAATGGCTCTCCGCAGGCGGTGACCACGTCGTCGAGCATCTCCAGCGCCTGCTCCGGCGTTACATGCTCGATCACATGGCGGACGCCCAGCTCCCTGGCGTAACAGGCGGCGTCCCCCGATTCGTCGCTGGGATCCTGACCGGTTCCGATGGTGAATGCCTCCACAGGAGTGTCGCTGGCCGCACAGATCTTGGCGGTCACCAGGGGAGAGTCGATTCCGCCCGAGAGGAAGGCCGCAACCGGCACGTCGCTCACCAGCTGGCGCTCCACCGCCCGGGTAACGGCGGCATCCACCGCCTCGTGGGCCTCCCTGCCGCGCAGGCTGGGGGTCTGATAGCGGGGAAACTGGTCGTAACGCCCTTCCCGCACGGTGCCATCGGCGCAGTACTCTCGCCAGCTCCCTGGCTCCAGCATGTGGGTGCCCTCCAGGATGGCGTAGGGGGCCGGGACGTAGGAGAGCCGCAGATAGAGGGCCAGGGCCTCCCTGGATACCGGCAGCCCCCTGCTCCAGGGGTGGGCAAGGATCTGATCGTACTGGGAGGCGAACACCATCCCCTGGCCGCTCTCCAGGTAGTAGAGAGGCTTGATTCCGGCATGATCCCGCGCGATGAGCAGCTTCTGCTCTTGCTGGTCGTAGAGGGCCAGGGCGAACATGCCGTTGAACAGGTCGAGAGCGCCGGTTCCCCACTCCATCAGGGCATTCAGCACCACCTCGCTGTCGCCGCTGGAGCGGAAGGTGCGCCCCTTGCCCTCCAGCCTCTTGCGCAGCTCCCGGAAGTTGTACACCTCCCCGTTGAAGGTGAGCACATAGCGTCCATCCGCGGAGACCATAGGCTGGTGACCTGCCGGGCTGAGATCAAGGATGGCCAGGCGCCGGAACACCATGGTGCACTCTCCGCCGGGAGAGGACCAGTTGCCCTCGGAATCCGGCCCGCGCCGCTTCATGAGGGAGCTGATCCGCTCCCAGTCCGCCCCGCTGGACCGCCCCGCGCGGCATAGTTCACCTGCGATTCCACACATTTCCGGTTTTCCCCCCTACGCCGTGGTTACCCGGCAGGTTACGACTTGCAATGGCTGCTCAATGGATGATCCCTGAAATCCGCCAGCTCGGGGTAACGGCTGTTTGCTCTTGGTAATCCATCGAAATATTGTTACCGGGTTAATTCAGCAACGCTTCGCAGGCAAACACGCTACGGACGGACGTCTGGCGACTTGTGACCGGAGTGGCATTGGTGGCCAGGGACAGAATCGAACTGCCGACACGAGGATTTTCAGTCCTCTGCTCTACCAACTGAGCTACCT
>DRMK01000197.1 GCA_011322575.1 Gammaproteobacteria bacterium | reverse complement strand
TGGTACGCCCCGAGATCCACAGCAACGGCGCCAACCACAGTTCATCCTGATTCATGATCACGATGTCGTTTCGACTACCATGCCTCAATATCCAGAAGTAGGCATTCAGCAGAATGGTCAAACGGTATATCAAAGGTAGATCCAGCGCACGCAAATACACCATGCGCACCGGACTGGAATCCGGATAGTATCTTTCTCTTTTCCATCCGGTCACTATATCCACCCGGAATCCGCGGCCGCAGAGCTCCCTGGCCGTCTCCAGCCAGGTGCTCTTGTCCGGCATTACATCAAAACGTACGCTGGTTACCCAGATAATTCGTCTGCCAGCCATCTTCGTCCTCGCGGCCACAGTACTCTTTCAAGGTAATAAATCATGATTTATTACCTTGAAAGAGTACTAGGGGGCGTTCTCAATTAATAAGACCACACTGCCGGGCCTCTGTTTTCGCTGGGCGAAAACAGAGGCCCGGCCCTTCGGGTTGCACCTGAAAAAGCGCCATGCTGCGTTGTTCGTCGTTCATTTGCAACAAGCAAACATCTCTCCTCACGCCTTGCCCAGCGCTTTTTCAGGCTACAACAGTGCGGCCTTATTAATTGAGAACGCCCCCTAGCTTACAGAATCTCCAGCCAGCGAGGCGCCAGGTTGTTCCAGTTGAACTGTTGTACCGCTTTCTCATTACGCTCCGGCAGCTCTGTACCAGCCAAATAGTCAGCCAGCAATCTATGCAGCTCTACTCCCCAGTCCTGCTGGGCGGGAATCACATATCCGCTCCCGGTCTCTTGCACGATATCGGCCACCGCAGAGGGCCGTGGCGCGATGGCAATTATGGGTTTCCCGGCCAGCAGATACTGGGGCAGCTTGGCATGCATGATTATCCGGCAGCTAGGCAGATCCTCGAGTACCAGAAGCTGAAAGTCGCTCCGCCGCAGCCGGAGAATTATCTCTTTACCCTCGATGAAGCCATGCTGACTTACCCCGGCGGCAGCAAGCTTCTCCTCATAGCCCTGCGGCGCATTACCAAATAGTTCCAGCTCGATGTCCACGCCTTTTTGCCGTACGTAGCGCAACGCATCCAGCACCTTGTCCCCCGGCACCTTGGGGGGCTTGAACAAACTTCCAAGAAAGGCGATCCGCACCCTGTTTCCAGCAGTGCAACGCCGCACCGGCTCATTGGCATTGGCATCCTCATCATCACCAAACGGATGGTAGATACTGGTTACTCGCTCCGATGGCACCTCGTACTGACGCTCCAGCACCTCGGCAGCATACGGATTGGTGGTCACATTCATGTCACAGCTTTCGAGGATTTGACGCTCGGTACGCAACAGCCTGCCCCTATATAACAGAGGTATGCGCATCATGTAGTAGGGATCGTGGCTCCACAGATCCTGCCAATCCATCACCCAGCGCAGGTTGGGAAACTCCTTTTTCAGCGCCAGCCCCAGCAACCCCAGGGCATGATTCGGCACACAGGTCACCACGGTAACCTCGGCCCCTTCGGACAGCTGGCGACGAATCGCCCGGGAGAGCGCCCTCTGCACCGCTTTCACAAACAGAACCTGAGGAGAAGGGAAATAGAGCCAGTTGTCTATAGTTCCCTTGAGTGGCTCCAGCCCCAGCTTGCGCAACACACCGGTGGGGTTAATCGCATGCCGGATCTCCCAAACGTCGTCATCATAGACTGTCTCATCACCACCACAAACCAGTACCATGCGGGTAAAATATTCCCTGAGCATGAGCAGTTTGCGGATCCGCTGATTGAGAACCGCTTTTTTATGTACGGTGACGACATAGACTATTTTCTGGCCCACTCCTTTTCCCCTTTCACTTTCCTTAGTAAAAACGACGTGTTACTCGTCCTCCAGGGCTCCTTGAGCACCCCAACCGGAATTAGGCCGGGATCACAATAACTTAATCTGTATCGGAGACGCAGGTGCCCTGGCCAGGATCTATCGGCCAATCCTCTTATGAATTGAGGAAAACCGGCTTTTCCATCCGCAACCGGATGATACCATCCTTTTAGAATCAATGTGTTATGCGCCAAGGGCTTTCTCGTATCATCCTGTAGAAGGGATCCATCCTACTACAAAAGTTGGTCATGAGGATCCCGACCAACAAACCACTCTTTCGACAGAGCCGATTTCAGCCCTTTGGCAAATTCCCGTAGCCCACTAGATGCACATGATATTTCTGGCATAGCTCCAGAAACGAGGAGCTTGACAGCAGCTCGAACTCCTGCTCCCACCTGTGGTAGGCAAGCAGCCGCGGATCGCGTATTTCTGCCGAGTCTAGATGGCCAGGATGACACATGAGCTCGTATATCTTCCCCGAGGAAAAGCCGGAAAACAGTCGATCAAGATACTCTATATCCAGCTTCCCGCTTCGATTGAGCCCCACGAGCCGAGGGGTTCTCTCCCCCCGAAAACGCGGATTAAGAATATTGCAAGATTGCATCACAGCGTTGCGGACCATTGCCGCCACTCCTAGCGGAAAGCCCCACTCTGGCTGCGTATGGCGCACATGGTCGATGGAAAATTCTCTGGCCAACCGCTTCGCCAAGCGATAGAGGGGAGGGAGCATATGGATGTGTTCGTGAGAGTTGAGAAAGCGAAGTGGCACACCCTCATCCAGGCAGCACTGTATCTGCGCGCGCCACTCCCGCTCCACATCGGACAAACCAATTCGGCCAGAGAGGATTGCCAGCGCCATGCGGGACTTGCTCGGAAAGCGCCCACCCCATCCAGCCACCGCCCGAGCCATCTCCGCGGTAAGGGGAACACCGTAAGTCAGGTTGAGATGAACGCCATAGTCCAGCGAGCCCCCTGTAGTAGTTTCTCGAGCAGTTCGAAAATCGGTACCATTTGCCATGATCCCGGTGGCGGTAACCACTCCCAGCGAAGCCAACTCCAGAATTCCGCGGCTGACACAGTGAAAATATCCGAAATCATCGGCATTTACGATGAGATACTTTTCTCTCGATCCCATTTGCTTTGCGGAAACCCTTCCTTTTCGCAAGCGGCAGATGGCAGATAGCTGGCGACAAAATAGAGGGGACGATTTTTGGTTTCATCGAATATTCTGCCGATATATTCGCCTATGATGCCGATAAAGATCAGCTGGATCCCCCCCATAAACAACATTATGGTCACCAAAGATGGATAACCTCGTACCGGATTTCCGAATATCAAGGTATCGGCTACGATAAACAGGCCGTAGCAAAACGCGATCAGCGCTATTGAAAATCCGACATAGGTGGCCATGCGAATGGGGGCTGTGGTAAAAGATGTTATCCCTTCC
>DRMK01000196.1 GCA_011322575.1 Gammaproteobacteria bacterium | reverse complement strand
GACGCCCGAAGGGTTGGTCTGTCAGCGTCCATGGCGGCGTTGCTCCTCTTGCAAAGGGCGACGGCCATTCGCTGCGAGGAGCGCCTTGCCCTGAACGCTGACAGACCAACTGAATCCTAATTTATTACCTTGAAAGAGTACTAGCGCCCCACCAAGGGTGGATCGCCACCGGCGATGAAGCGTATTACCGGGTGTTCGAGGTGGGAATATCCCTGTTACGCTACATCGCCGGTGGCTGTTCCGTAGGTACAGCGAATCTGGCGGATGGCTACTGAACGAAGACCTCCCGAATCAGGGCGATCAAGCGCAGGGTGCGAGGGTCGTCTATGTGGTAGTAGACCCGGTTGGCATCCTTGCGTGAGGCAAGGATCCCCTTGTCACGGAGAATCGCCAGATGCTGGGAGATGTTGCTCTGGGATGTTCCCACCTGCTCCACGATCTCCTGTACGCTTACCTCCCGGTCACCCAGGGTGCAGAGTATCTTCAGGCGTAGTGGATGAGACATCGCCTTGACGGCGCGCGCGGCCCGTTCGATGTCTTCGTCCGAAGTTATCAGTTTTGAGGAGACTGCGTTCGAACCGCGGTCCGGAGTGTCTGTTTTTATCATGAATGGATCCCCATGTACATAGCCGATATTTATCGTGCTTTATGAAGGGCGTCCCCCTGAACCCTGTGCTTATAAACTAACCGTTATACGGTAATAAACAATAGCCTCCTTCCCACTTTTACATTGTTTTCACAGGGGCGTTTCAGGATGCTTCTCGCAAAAACACCCCCTACGCCATAAAAAATGTCTCCGTTCTCTGGTATCCTAAGCGCTCCTTTGTGTCTTGGTTGAACCGTTATATATTAGATCCGTTCTAGTATTGCACAAAGTGTGCCGGGGCGCAAAGGGGGGTATTTGGTCAGCAAAACAGAGAAATGCCACGACAGAGCAAGACGCACAGGCCGGTCGTTCTGGTAATACTGGATGGCTGGGGATATAGCGAGAAAACCCACGACAATGCCATTGCCCAAGCCAGGAAACCGACCTGGGACAGATTGTGGCATGAGTACCCGCATACCTTGATCAGGGCATCCGGGGCCGAGGTGGGGTTGCCCTCCGGGCAGATGGGCAATTCCGAGGTGGGCCATCTGAATATCGGGGCTGGAAGAGTCGTCTATCAAGAGTATACCCGGGTGGATCGGGCTATCCATACCGGTTCCTTTTTCACCAACCGTACCCTGACCGATCCCGTGGATATGGCGAAGAAGAAGGGTACTGCAGTGCACATCATGGGGCTGCTCTCGCCGGGCGGCGTGCACAGCCATGAGGATCACATCCACGCCTCGGTGGAGCTGGCCATAAAGCGCGGTGCCCCAAAGGTCTATCTGCACGCCTTTCTGGATGGCCGCGATACCGCTCCCAAGAGCGCGGCCGCATCCATCCAGCGCATGGAGGAGAAGTTCCGGGAGCTTGGAAATGGCCGCATCGCCTCCATAGTGGGGCGTTACTACGCCATGGACCGTGACCATCGCTGGCCGCGCATCCAGGCGGCTTACGAACTGATGACGGAGGGCAGGGGAGAGTATGAGGCCTGTAGCGCCAGTGAGGGGTTGGCCATGGCCTATAGCAGGGGGGAGACCGACGAGTTCGTCAAGCCTACCGCCATCATTCCTCCCGGCGGAGAGCGGGTGAAGATCGGGAAGGGGGACGTGATTCTGTTCATGAACTACCGTTCCGACCGTGCGCGCCAGATTACCCGGCCATTCATCGAAAAGAAGTTCGACTGCTTCCCGCGCTCCAGGCGTATCAAGCTGGGCGCCTTCGTGACCCTGACCGAATATAGCAGCGCGTTCAAGACGCGGGTGGCGTTTCCGCCCGAACGGTTGCACAACACCTTCGGGGAGTACATAGCAGAGCATGGTCTGCGCCAGCTGCGTATCGCCGAAACCGAAAAATATGCCCATGTGACATTCTTCTTCAATGGCGGCGAGGAGGAGACCTACCCGGGCGAGGAGCGGATTCTGATCCCCTCTCCGGACGTGGCCACCTACGATCTGCAGCCCGAAATGAACGCCTACGAGCTGACCGACAAGCTGGTGGAGGCCATAGAAGGCGGCAGGTTCGACGCCATCATCTGCAACTACGCCAATCCCGACATGGTTGGGCATACCGGCAATCTGGAGGCCACCATAAAGGCCATCGAAGCGCTGGACAGTTGCCTGCAGCGGGTGGTCGCCTCCGTCCAGAAGGTGGGCGGAGAGGCACTGATCACCGCGGATCACGGCAATGCCGAGCTGATGCGCAATGAAGAGACCGGTCAGCCTCACACGGCGCATACCACCAATCCCGTTCCGTTCATCTATGTGGGGCGCAAGGCGGAGATGGCGGCCAACGGCGCGCTCTGTGATGTGGCCCCAACCATGCTGGAGCTGCTGGGACAGGAGACCCCTCCAGAGATGACCGGGAGGCCGCTCGTGAAGCTGCAGCAGTAGCGGATTCCGGGATCCCCCGCGGTGCAGCGGATGAAAAAGGGAAGCAGAGCAGCACAGGCCGTGTGGGTGCGGTGTCTGCCGTACGTCGCGGCGGCTGCCTTGCAGTATTTCCTGCTGGCCGGTGGTAGTGTTCTGGCCGGGGAGCGGGATACGGAGGAAAGGCTGCACGAGCTGCGGGAACGGATCGGCGAGCTTCAGGGGGAGCTGGAAGTACTGCAGGGACGCGAACGGGATGCGCAGCAGCGGCTGCGAGCCACTGAAAAGAAGATCGGCCGCCTGGCGCGCAGCCTGCGCGATCTGAAGCTCAGGGAGCGCAGACAGCAGGCCCTGCTGGAGGAGCTGGAGTCCCGGCAGCGGCAGCACCGCGAGCAGATACGCGAGCACTCCCGCGCGTTGTCGGCACAGCTGCGTACCGCCTACCTTACCGGGCGCCAGGAGTATCTGAAAATGCTGCTCAACCAGCAGGATCCTCAGAAGATCGGCCGCATTCTCAGGTACTACGACTATTTCAGCAGGGCCCGCGCGGAGCGGATAGCGTGGCTGCGCTCCGAGACGGAGCAGCTCCGGGAGCGGGCCGCGCGCATCGAGCGGGAGCGGCAGGATATAGCCCGGTTGCAGGAGCGCCAGCGCGCCCGGAAGAGAGAGCTGGAGCAGGCCCGGCATACCCGCGCAAAGGCTGTCGCCACCCTGCGCAAGGAGATCGGCAAGGGTGATCGCAGGCTGAAATCGTTGCGCCAGGACGAGCAGCGCCTGAGCGGCGTACTGGAGCGCTTGAAGAGGGAGCGAGCCGCCAGCCTCCCCGGCAAGGAGCCAGTCCCTTTTGGCAGCGGCGACGGCGCTCCCCGGTGGCCGGTGGCAGGGGCCATACAGGCCCGCTTCGGCTCTCCGCGCAGCGCCGAGCTGCGCTGGAAAGGTGTACTGATCCAGGCCGAAGAGGGACAGCCGGTGCACGCCATAGCAGCCGGGAAAGTGGTGTTTGCCGACTGGCTGCGCGGATACGGCTTGCTAGTGATACTCGACCACGGTTCCGGTTACCTCAGTCTCTACGGGCACAACCAGAGTCTGCAGAAGGAGGTGGGCTCCCGCGTACGGGCGGGCGAGATCATCTCTACGGTGGGAAACAGTGGAGGAAACGAGCGGGCCGGCCTCTACTTCGAAATCCGCCACAACGGCCAGCCGGTGGATCCGGCCCGATGGTGCGTGGCGCGGAAATAGAGGACTGCGGTATAATGCTGACCCGGCAACCAAATATTCCATTTTCAGCCGTCAGGAGTTCGTATGTGCGGGGCGCCGGCAAGCCCGGTGTTCTGTGCCCTGCTTTCGGCGTATATGGCGTGCCAGCCCGTTGCGGGGCGGCGCGGGTGCGGTTCCGGGAGCGTGCCGGCTGTTCGGGCCGCGGCCATGCCGCGGGACATTGGCCGGTATCTTCATGAGGTCCCGGAGGAGTATTCAGGTCGCCGGGTTACCATAGTGGCGGCGGGAGAGCATCGAGGCATGACATCTAGACAGAGCATAATCATTCTTGTATTCGGGGTTGTGGTGGGCGTAATGCTCTCCCTGGGGCATGGTGTCCTCGCCGAACGGGGTACGGGCCAGGTATCGCCCTCGCTGCCGCTGGACGAGCTACGCACCTTCACCGAGGTGTTCGGCAAGATCAAGAGCGACTACGTCGAGGAGGTGGACGACAAGAAGCTGCTCGAGGGCGCCATCCGCGGCATGCTGGCGGATCTGGATCCCCACTCCGCCTACATGGATGCCGACGCCTTCAAGGAGCTGCAGGTGGGCACCACCGGCCAGTTCGGCGGGCTCGGGATCGAGGTGGGGATGGAGGATGGCTTCGTCAAGGTGATCGCTCCCATTGACGACACCCCGGCGCAGAAGGCCGGGATCCAGGCCGGCGATCTCATAATTCGCCTCGATTCCGCCCCGGTGAAAGGTATGACCCTCGGCGAAGCGGTAAAGATCATGCGCGGCAAGCCGGGCACCGATATCGAGCTGACCATAGTGCGTGAGGGGGAAGAGAAGCCGCTCACCATCACCATTACCCGGGCCATCATCAAGGTAAAGAGTGTCAAGAGCAGGATCCTCGAGGATGGCTTTGGTTATGCGCGCATCACCCAGTTCCAGTCCCGTAGCGGCAGGGATCTGGAAAAGGCGCTGAAAGATCTGATGGAGCAGAGCGGCGGTTCGCTCAAGGGGCTGGTGCTGGATCTGCGCAACAATCCGGGCGGAGTGCTGAACGCCGCCGTGGATGTATCGGATCTGTTCCTGGACAAGGGCCTCATCGTCTATACCGAGGGGCGCATCAAGAATTCCCAGATGAGCTTCAAGGCCAGCCCCGGTGATCTGCTGGGTGGTGCACCGATTGCGGTGCTTATCAACGGCGGCTCCGCATCAGCCTCGGAGATCGTCGCCGGAGCCTTGCAGGATCACAAGCGCGCCGTCATCCTGGGCCAGCCAAGCTTTGGCAAGGGATCGGTGCAGACCGTTCTGCCCATGCAGGGCGGCACCGCCCTCAAGCTCACCACAGCGCTCTACTACACTCCGTCGGGGCGTTCCATCCAGGCGGAGGGGATTGTGCCGGACATAGAGCTGGAGAGCGTCAAGCTGGCCAAAATGGAGAAGAGTCTCAAGATGCTGAAAGAGGCGGACCTGGCGGGCCATCTGGAGAACGGTACCAGGCGTGGCAAGGCGGCCGGCAAGGCTGAGGAGAAGGTCGGGGAGGAGAAATCCCTGGCAGAGACCGACTATCCCCTGTTCGAGGCGCTCAATCTGCTCAAGGGGCTCTATATTCTGGGCGAGCGTGATGACTGACGGAGCCGGAGGGGCGAAAGAGGGGTTTCAGATTCTGGTGCCCCTGGCGGAGGGGTTCGAGGAGCTGGAGGCGGTAACCATCATCGATCTGCTGCGCCGCGCCGGTTTTGGCGTGATCGTGGCCGGTCTGCGCAGCGGGCCGGTGAGAGGAAGCCGCGACACCGTGATCGTTCCGGACAGCGTTCTGGAGGAGGTGCTGGAGCAGCAGTTCGACATGATCGTTCTGCCGGGCGGGCTTCCTGGCAGCGACAACCTCAACAGCGATCCGCGCATCCACCAGTTGCTGGGCAGGACAGCAGCGGCGGGTGGATTGGTGGCGGCCATCTGCGCCGCTCCCAAGGTGCTGGCCAGTGCCGGGCTGCTGTCCGGCAGGCGGGCGACATCCTACCCCGGCGTCCTGGAGCAGATGGATCTGCCCGACGTGCAGCTCTGTTCCGAAGGGTGGTGCAGGACGGTAACGTAATCACCTCGCGCGGCCCCGGTACCGCGCTGGAGTTCGCCCTGCGCCTGATTGAGGCGCTGGCGGGGGAGGGGCGCCGCAAGGAGGTCGAGCTCCCACTGCAGCGCTGCTGATCGCAAGCCATCCAGCCTGTCGCGAAGCCCTGTTGCCGGCGACGGGCGATTTTTGATTGACCCCACGTCCACTAGTCCTTATACTGCGCGCCCAAGAGTGACGACCCGGATAGCGGGCAGCATCCGGCGAAGTGGCCGAGGCGTGCGGAAACAGATGAGTCATGCGGCGAGAGTGATGCGCGCTACGGTACGCAGGGTGCTGACGTT
>DRMK01000195.1 GCA_011322575.1 Gammaproteobacteria bacterium | reverse complement strand
GGCGCGCAACCTGAACAAGGAGATCAAGCTGGAACTGCATGGCGAGGAGACCGATCTGGACAAAAACCTGGTGGAGGCGCTGGCGGATCCCCTGGTTCATCTGGTGCGTAACGCGGTGGACCACGGCATCGAGCCGCCAGACGTGCGGGAGGAGGCGGGCAAGCCGCGCACCGGCACCGTGGTGCTTTCCGCCGAGCAGGAGGGAGACCACATCCTGCTCACCATCGAGGATGACGGCGCCGGAATGGATGCCGCCAAGTTGCGCCAGAAGGCCGTCGAGAAGGGGATTCTGGACGAGGCCAGCGCGGCGCGCATGGATGACCGGGAGAGTTTCAACCTGATCTTCATGCCGGGATTCTCTACCAAGCAGGAGATCTCGGATGTCTCCGGGCGAGGCGTGGGAATGGATGTGGTCAAGACCAGCATCAGTCAGCTGAACGGCAGTATCGAGATCGACTCGATGGTGGGCGAAGGGACCCGCCTCACCATCAAGGTGCCGCTCACCCTGGCCATCATTCCCACGCTGATGGTGGTTCTGGGCAAGCAGGTATTCGCCCTGCCGCTGGTCAACGTCAGCGAGATCTTCGACCTGGACCTGAGCAGCACCAACATGGTGGATGGGCAGCGGGTGGTGATGGTGCGGGATACCGCCCTGCCGCTGTTCTATCTGAGCGAGTGGCTGATCGATGGGGGAAGCAGGCCGGAACATGGTGATGACTCCGCCCACGTGGTGGTGGTACATGCCGGAACCCAGCGGGTAGGGTTCGTGGTGGACCAACTCATTGGCCAGGAGGAGGTGGTCATCAAGCCGCTCGGAGCGCTGCTGCACAACGTGGCCGGCCTGGCGGGCGCCACCATCACGGGCGACGGCAAGATCTCGCTGATTCTGGACGTGCCGGGCCTGCTGCGCAAACATGCCACCTGGAAGCGGGTCGCCTGATTGGTCACCCGCCTGGGGGAGAAGATGGCCGTCCGGGTACTGGTCGTAGAGGATTCCGGCTTCTTCCGCCGCCGCATCGTTGCGATGCTGGGCAGCGACCCGCGTATCGAGGTGGTGGGCCAGGCGGTGAACGGGCTGGAGGCGGTAACCCAGCTGGAGCGGCTTCGCCCCGACGTGATCACCATGGATATCGAGATGCCGTTGATGGACGGTATCACCGCGGTGCGCAAAATCATGTCCACCCATCCCACCCCCATCCTGATGTTCTCCATTCTCACTACGGAGGGCGCCCGCGCCACCCTGGATGCCCTGGAGGCCGGCGCCATGGATTTCATACCCAAGCGTTTCAGTGAGGTTACCGGCGGCCAGGAGGATCTGAGGCGGCAGCTCTGCGCCAAGGTGGTTGCGCTGGGCGGCACCAAGTTGCACCTCGCCCGCCCCAGCAAGACCCTGGCGGATGCTCCCCGCCATCCCTCTTCCGGGGCTGGTCAGCGCTACCGGCTCGGGGCGCTGGCATCTTCTACGGGCGGACCGGCCGCCCTGCCCAGGGTTCTCTCCAGCCTTCCCGCCGATCTGCCGGTACCGCTGGTTATTGCCCAGCACATGCCGGCCAACTTCACCCCCTCCTTTGCGCAGCGGCTCGATCAGCAGTGTGCCATCAGGGTGCGCCACGCCGAAGACGGGGACCCGTTGTTGCCCGGCACGGCGCTGCTGGCTCCGGGCGGCAAGCAGATGACCGTGGAGCGCCGCGGGGGACAGCACGTGGTGCGGGTGCGGGAGAGCGATCCATCCCTGAACTACAGACCCAGCGCGGACCTGATGTTCAGCTCCCTCGCCGAGCAGTATGGCGGCCAGGTGCTCTCCATCATTCTCACCGGGATGGGGGCGGACGGCCGTGAGGGCGCGCGCCTGCTGAAGCAGAAGGGCGCCACGGTTTGGGCCCAGGACCAGGCCAGCTCGGTGATCTACGGCATGCCGGGCGCCGTGGCCAGGGCCAACCTGACCGACGAGATTCTGGATTTGGCGGCAATCGGTCCGGGGCTGGCACGTATGTTTCACTGATCCGCGGGGTGGGGAGGAATGGATGCACTGAGTATCACCGGCGTGCTGCTGGCGCTGGTGGCAATCCTGGTCGGGCAGTCGCTGGAGGGTGGGCATGTAGCCAGCCTGCTCAACGGCCCCGCGGCGCTGATCGTGCTGGGCGGCACCCTGGGCGCCTCGATGCTGCAGACGCCGCTGAAGGTGTTCTCCCAGGCCATGCGCTCCATCGTGCTGGTGTTCAGGCCGCCGACCCTCGATGCGGAGCAGACCATCAAGAAGATCGTCGGCTGGAGCACCATCTCGCGCCAGCAGGGGCTGCTGGGCCTGGAGAGTATCGGTGAGGCGGAGCGGAACCCGTTTACACGCAGGGGGCTGCGCATGCTGGTGGATGGCAGTGAGCCGGAGGTGATCCGCGCGGTGCTGGAGACCGAGATGGAGGCCCGTGAACACCAGGAGCTGCAGGCGGCCCGGGTGTTCGAGGGGATGGGTGGTTACGCGCCCACCATCGGTATCCTGGGCGCCGTGATGGGCCTGATCCATGTAATGGAAAACCTGTCGGAGCCGGACAAGCTCGGCCCGGGTATCGCGGTAGCCTTCGTGGCCACCATATACGGCGTGGCGCTGGCCAATCTGTTGCTGCTGCCGGTGGCCAACAAGCTGAAGAGCATCGCCCACGCCAGGGCCAGCCTGCGCGAGATGATCATCGAGGGGATCGTCTCCATCGCCCAGGGGGAGAATCCGCGCAGTATCGAGCTGCGCCTGCAGAGCTATCTGCACTGACAGCGGGGAGAGAGCACATGGCGCGCAAACGACGTCCCGAAGAGCATGAGAACCACGAGCGCTGGCTGGTCTCGTATGCCGATTTCATAACCCTGCTGTTCGCCTTCTTCGTGGTGATGTACTCGGTATCCCAGGTCAACGAGGGCAAGTACCGGGTGCTGTCCGGATCCCTGGAGTCGGCATTCAGGACGGAGCCGCGTAGCGTCACACCGGTTCAGACGGGGATGCCGTCCAGTGCCGCCCCTTCCAACACCGCCGGAGTAATGCAGGGAGGCTCCCTGTCACCCATCCAGACCCTGGCGAGGGAGGTCGCCAGGCAGATGAAGCCGCTGCTGGAGCAGGGGCTGGTGGATGTCCGGGAGAAGGATGGCTGGCTGGAGATCGAGATAAACAACCGTATCCTGTTCGCCAGCGGCAGCGCGCGGCCGGCGGAGGAGGCCCAGGCACTGCTGGCCCTGCTGGGGGAGGTGCTGGGACGTTTCCCCAACCCCGTGCAGGTGGAGGGGTACACCGATGACCGGCCCATCAGCAGCGCGGTGTTCTCTTCCAACTGGGAGCTTTCTGCAGCCCGCGCCGCGGTGGTGGTGAACCTGCTGGCCCGGCACGGAGTGGATCCCGCCCAACTGGTGGCGCTGGGCTATGGGGAAAACGATCCGGTAGCCGACAACGGCACCCCGGAGGGACGCGCCAGAAACCGCCGCGTGATATTAAAGATCTTCAAGATGGGCCGAAATAGCAGTGGAGAGATGCACACTCCTGTACCGGTTCCGGCTGTACGGCACCGGCAGGAGGCTGCAGGGGGAGCAGAGCAATGAGGATATGGGCGGTTGCCAATCAGAAGGGGGGTGTGGGCAAGACCACTACGGCTGTAACCCTGGCCGGCCTGCTGGCCGAGCGGGGCAGCCGTACCCTGCTGGTGGACATGGATCCGCATGGCTCCCTCACCTCCTACTTTGGATTCGACCCCGACGGTATGGAGGACTCCATCTATAACTTTTTCCACGCTACGGTCAGCGGTGCGGTCATCGATCCGTGGCCAGTGATCCGCGATACCAAGGTAGCCCATTTGCAGCTGATGCCGGCCTCCATGGCCCTGGCCACACTGGATCGCCAGCTCGGGATCCGCAAGGGTACCGGACTGGTGATGACAAAGGCGCTGCGGGAGCTGCAGGGGCGGTATGACCATGTACTGCTGGATTGTCCGCCGGTGCTCGGCGTCCTGATGATCAACGCGCTGGCGGCCTGCGAGCGGCTGCTGATCCCGGTGCAGACCGAATTTCTCGCCCGCAAGGGGCTGGAGAGGATGCTGAACACCTTGCGCATGGTGCAACGCTCCGGTCAGCAGCCGTTGCCACGCATCATCATCCCCACCATGTATGACCGCCGCACGCGGGCCTCGGTGGACAGCTGGGCGGCGCTACGCGACTCCTATCCCGGCGAGATCTGGAACTCCACCATCCCGGTGGATACCGGCTTCCGGGATGCCAGCAAGGCGGGTCTGCCCCTCTCCCTGCTGAGACCCTCGTCCCGCGGTGTGCTGGCCTACGCCAAGCTTCTGGACAATCTGCTGGAAGAGGAGCAGGGGATGGTGGAGATGGAGGCGCGGGCGTCATGAGCGGGGAAAACCGGCGTGGCGGGCTGGCCGCCGAGAGCAAGGCGCTGGATCTCTATCTGGATTCGCTCTACCAGGATGCGCAGGACGATGGCGCGGGTGCGCCGGTTATCTCCCTGGTACCGGAGATCTCGCGGCACGAGGAGGAGCAGGTAGGGCCGCAGCCGTCTCATGGGCGGGAAGAGAGCATCCAGCAGGAACCTGGCGAGGAAGAGCTGCGTCTGCTGCTGTTCCGGCTATGCGGTCTTGGCATGGCGGTGGCGGCAAGCGAGATTGAAAGCACCGTACCGTGGCCCGGGGAGCTGGCCCCGGCGCCCGGGAAGCGGCCACTCTGTCTGGGAGTAATGGAGGAGGGGACGGCGAGCGTCCCGGTAATGGATCTGGCCGGCTTGGTGATCCCGGAGCGGCTGCGTGACAGGCGCCCGGTGGTCGGGCCGAGCCATGTCCTGGTGGCTTCCGGTGGCCTGGGTCTGGCATGTCACGGGGTTGAGGGAGTGGTGGGCGTGCCCCGCGGCGCGGTGAACTGGCGCACCGAGCGCGCCAGCCGCAGGTGGCTCGCCGGCACCATCGCCGAGCACGGCAGCGCCCTGCTGGATATGGCGGCACTGCGGGTCCTGCTGCGGGGGGAGAGCCCCGGCGGGATTGTTTGAGAGCATTTCAACAGACGGGATTCTTTACTATGGAGTACGCAGAAGACAGTACCGTGGAAGAGGTCCACGACCCTCTCACCCAGTGGGTGACCTTTTTCCTGGAGAACGAGAAGTACGGGGTTCCGGTATCCCAGGTGATGGAGGTGTTGCGTTTCACCGAGATCACCCCGGTTCCCGGCGCGCCCGATTCGGTGATGGGGATCATAAACCTGCGCGGCAACGTGGTGACGGTGCTGGATACCCGCAAGAAGTTCGGGCTCCCTCCCAAGGAGACCGACGACTCCACCAGGATCGTGGTGATCAACATCGAGGACGATGTTATCGGTATTCTGGTGGACAACGTCTCCGACGTCATGTGGCTGCGCGCTTCTGAGATGGACAGCGCGCCGAACACATCGGGAGAAGAGAACGCCAGGTACATCCAGGGAGTGGCCAGCCGGGACGGGGAGCTGCTGATACTGGTGGACCTGCTGAAGCTGTTTGCGGAAGAGGAGTGGAAGTAGCGTTGCCGGATTTGATGGACGATATCCTGGAGAGATGGCGATGTTGACGGAGATGGTTGCGGCAGTGGCGGTGGTAGTGAGCATCGTGGCCTGCGGGATCGCGGGCTACTGCTACTATCAGGCGCGCTGCTGGATGTTGCAGGCCGAGTCGGAGCGGCGCGCCCTGCAGGGGGACATGCGCGCCCTGGCCGCGGCGGCGAGCGGGGTAGGGGAGCGGATCCGGGAGCTGGAGCAGCGCATCTATTCGCTCTCCCGGCGCCAGGAGCAGCAGGAGCTGAATGAGTCCGGCAGCCACTCCTACCAGCAGGCGCGCAAGCTGGCCCAGCGCGGCGCCGACGCGGAGCAGCTAATCGATATCTACGGCCTTACACGGGGAGAGGCGGAGCTTCTCTCCATGCTGCACCGCATGGAGAAGGAGGGAGCAGAGACCCACTGACGGGCTCAGCGTCTCCAGAACCTGGAGAATATGCGGGCCAGAAGCTGGGCGATGCTCTTCTCGGCCTCCTCCTGCCGATCCCGGAGGATCGTTTCGATCCTCTCGCCCATGGCGATACGGGCTGCTGCCAGGGCCCGCGGATCGTTATCCCAGTCGTCCACACCGCGCGCAAAGCTGTTGATCTGCTCCTTTGCAAACTCCCACTCGCCGTTGTCGCGCAGTAGCTGGATGTAGGCGAAATCCTCGATGGATTCGCGGATCCATTTCAGCCTCAGGGAAGCCACCGGGCCCTCGAAACCGATCTCGTGCTGCCGTCCGGGGTAGATCAGCATCCCCTCCCCGTTGAGCGTCTCTCCCTCGCTCTCCGGATGCGGAGGATGGTAGTTTCCCGCCAGTTGCCAGACATTTACCCCTTCCTCCCACCAGATGGTGTCCCAGTAGAGCAGTCCCGTAATCCCGTAGAGGGCGTTCAACCACGCCGGGATGCGGTAGTTCATGGGGGGAAAGTCGATTAGCCACTTGGGTGGATGGGAATCGAACAGCGGGGTGCGCAAACCATCCGGAACATTGGACAGGGCGGTATAGGACCAGATCCGATCACCGGCCTCCAGACGTTCCGGGATGGTCGGTTCGTCCCTCCAGCTGTCCAGCATGATGGCGTTGTATCCTGGTATCCAGATATCCACATAGCTGTCCAGGAGACCCCAATCGGTATCATCTGGCTCTGGCTGTTCGGTGACGGCTATCGGAACGGGGATCCCGGTGTGTTGCTGTACCTCCGCCGTAAGCAGGCTCCATGCGCGGATCCGATCATACGCCTCGGCACTGTCCGGCTCATCCAGGAAGCCGTAGGGGACCTTGGCACGTTGCTCCCAGCCACGCCGGGCGAGATAGCGGCTATAGCCAGCAAGATAGTTCACCATCTGCTCCCGTTCCTCGCCAAGGGGATCGGCGAAAGGGTCGCTGGGCCACACAGCATAGCTGTAGCTGCTGGCGTGGCGCTGGTTGAGATAGTATTCCAGTCCCTCCGCCGCCGAGCCGAGGCCGGGGTAGCTGTAGGAGAAATCGGGTTCTCCGGTGATCCGATCCACGGCGGGAGCGGTATCGAACAATATCGCCGGAGAGATCAGGTGATCCAGCAACATATCGTAGTAGCTGCGGATGATGGGGTTGACGGTGGCGGCCTCCAGCTCCCGGTCCAGCCCGTGGATGCGGGCCACGCGGTATTCGTTGATGTTGAAGTCGGTCTTCAGGGCGGGTAGGTCTGGCAGATCGAAGTCCCAGACGGTAAGGGTTATCGGCAGTGATGCGGCCCACTCCCCCTGCTCGGTGGCGACGATAGTGCCCCGGTACTCCCCGGCCGGAATACCATCCGGAACCGTGATCTCCCCCCAGATGGGCTGATTGAGGCCGGCCGTCACCGCAAACGGCACGGCGTCATACAGCGCTCCGGAGAGTGGCGTCCCGTCATCTGGGTGGGCAAAGGGAATCAGCGCATCGGGATATTCTCGAGGGGCGTAGGGGGAGCGTGGCGACGGCGTCGTGACAGAGACATAGTGTTGGCGATACAGCTGTATCTCGTCCAGCACCACCCCACCGGGTCCGGCCAGTTCGTCCAGCTCTATCTCCACCGCCTGCAGAGCTCCACCCGGTGGAGGGGAAACCACTACCTGGAAGGCGGCGGTTTCGTTGCGCGCGGCGTAAATATGGATCTGCCCGGTCGCGTTTTCCACTGGCCCGGTACGCGCAACCCAGGCCATGCTGTCCACGGAGCGCAATTCGAGCAGAGGCCCGGCCGTTGCAGCACATGACACAAACAAAACCGTGAACCCGACGGCCAGGGTTCTCCATTTCCCATCCCTGGTAAGATTGTGCATCTCCGATTCCATTCCCTGCCCTCCAGGAGTTGGGGGGTATACCTCATCGATCATAAAACGTTGCCGGCATAAAGAAAAGGCTGGTTGACGAGGTAGCTGAAGGGGCTGGTCTCGGTGGTGGGAATCAAAGGGAGCAAAGTAATCGATTTCTGCAGTCTGCCCACCAGTCAATACCAATTGAGAGTGGATTCCACTGCGATGCCATTGGAGCGGCCAGTTATTAAAAGCCTCAAAATTGTATTGACACAGAAAAAGTCAGGGATGAATTTCCATCTCTATGGGATCTTGCCATCTATATTTCATGAAGTGGTGTTGAAATAATTATGAGACTTTTAATATTCCCATATCCAGACACTTCACCTCGAATTATCAGGTGTTCCTGTAAACGGATCAACTCTAACGGTTACGGTTTGTTCTGGCCCGGTAGCGGGTATGCAGTAGAGCCGTGCCCAGTATATGTACAAAAAGGATCAGCAACATCAAAAGCCCCGATGCTCCTGCCCAAGGAACGGAGAGGTTTTCTTCAGGCGGAGATGGATCAGACGAATTGTTAACGGTAATGGTTACAGTTCCGGTTGCAATACCGCCTTTGTTGTCGCTGATTGTATATTGAAAAGTGTCTTCTCCATTAAAGCCGGCGGGCGGGGTATAGATGATGGAGCCATTGTTTGCAAGAGTCACCGTTCCTCCCTGCTTACTGATTTCATCCACTGCGGCTATGTGCAGCCGATCGCCATCAGCATCGGTGTCGTTGTCAAGCATGGAGGTAATCGTTAGTGGAGTGTTCTCATCAGTGCTGGCGTGATCCGCTCCTGCTATGGGGTTACTATTCGGTTTTATTATGGTGGTTTTCTCTCTTGCATAACTAGCATGGATGTTATCGTTATCGCTGATAAGCAGCGCATACAGGTGGGTTGTTGTTGGGGCCAGAGCTTTGGCGGTTATTTGAAGCTGGACAGCACCTCCGTTTTTGCCGATTTTTTCAATCATACAGATGGCACCATTATTCGCTATTTTTTCGCAGTTATTGTCAAGAGAGAGAACCCCTATTCCTGTTTCTCCCTGAGTGTCTATCAGGAGTTTGATGGTAGTGACATCAACGGGGGAGCTATTGGTAACAGTAATAGTATAGACAATGTTTTCCCCTGCAATCACCGGATCAGCGCTGTCTTCAATATCGATCGTCAGCGCTATTCTTACCTTGATTTCAACAGTTCCTATTGCCGTCCCGCCATGACCATCACTTATCACATAGTTGAAGCTGTCGCTACCGGTAAAGTTTTTGGGTGGGGTGTAGGTAAAGGTTCCGTCACCATGGTTGATCACTGTTCCTCCGGCCCGTGAAACCGAATCTGAGCTATCAATGTACAAAGTATCTCTGTCTTGATCTCTGGCGAAATGGAGTACATTGTCGGTCGTTATTGCTGTGTTCATTACTGCATCGATTCTTACCTTGCCGGCGGTAGGCGGCCGGTTGCTGATAGTGGTGCTTTCTTCGATGGAATTGTCTGCAGTGTTTGCTTCGAGGGGGGTGACTACCCGTGCCTTGGTGACCGCAGTGCTTGTAACACCCGGCAGCATCATTTTTGCGGCGATGTCCAGAGTCCGGGTGCCACCGTTTTTGGCAATCCAGCCCACCTGGCACTCCATGACCGGGTCGCTGTTTTCAGATCCACCGCTGTCTGCATTCAGTCTGCCGTCCACCGGTGTGCAGTTGTCTCCTTTTATGGCCATGTCAACGGGGTTTGTCAGCAGCAGTTTTGCATCGGTGGCATCTGCCGCGCCGTTGTTTTGTATGGTCAATGAATAGTTAAACCAGTGACCGCGGAATACCGGATCCCTGTCATCCCTGATGGAGAGTGACAGATCCGGGAGCTGGATTGGGCGGGAGTTAAAGATGCGGTTAACATCGATTATTCCGTAGCCATACAGATCGTCCCAGCCGGGATCCCCCAGATCCCGGGTGGCCATCAGCAGTTGCAGCCGGACATCCCTGTTGTTGGTCAGACCATCGTTGTTGAGATCATTCACTCCGGCTGACAGTATCAGCGCAGCAACCCCGCTGACGTGGGGAGTTGCCTGGGAAGTGCCGGATGCAGTTCCGTACTGGCCATCTCTTTTGGTGGAATGAATTTTGGCACCAGGAGCGCTCAATTCCACTTCATTACCTTTTGCCGTGTAGGATTCTGGCTGATCCTCTCTGTCAGTGGCGCCAACAGCGACAACGGAACCATATGCAGCCGGATAGTCCACTTTCCCGTGCAGGGTGTTTCCTGCGGCGGCGACAATCAGCACACCGGCCTGGTATGCGCTATCACAGGCCTCCCTCAATGCCACGCTGTCAGGACCACCCATGCTGATACTGGCGATATCAATGTCATGCTCAACCGCCCACTCCAG
>DRMK01000194.1 GCA_011322575.1 Gammaproteobacteria bacterium | reverse complement strand
GGGCGCCTGGACGGCATCCGCTGATTGAGGCTTTGTCGCCGATTGTCTTGCTAAGCTGCAACACATTACAAAAAAAAGGAATATCCCGATGAAGATATTGTTAATGCCAGCAATCAGTTTGATGAATCACTTGCGATTCCGAACCAAATTCATCCTGCTGTTTCTGCTCAGCACCACTCCCCTGCTGATCTTCGGCTATGAACTGCTCGGTACCGACCAAGGTGGTGCCAGTACCATCTTCAACGGCGGCATCCTGATGGGCGGTCTAGCTGCGCTCTCCTACCTCTATCTCGCCCTTTTTGTCGCCATCCGTGACAAGGTGCAGCAGTTGCAGGAGATCAGCAGCAGCATGGCCGACGGGGACATGAGCCACCATCTGGAGCTGGACAGCCATGATGAACTTGGGGAGATAGCATCCTCCGTCAACAACATATCCAACGGCGTGGGACATGCCATCGACTCGGTACTGGGTACCGTGGAGGTGCTTGCGGAGACCTCCGACCGGCTGGCCGAACTGAATCAGCGGTCGGGAGAGAACGTCTCTATCCAGGCAGATAGTATCGAGCAGGCGGCGGCTGCCATGACCGAGATGACCGCCACGGTGCAGGAGGTGGCCCGCAACTCGGCACAGGCGGCAACCGCGGCCAAACAGGCGGATGACGCCATTGCCAGCGGTCAGCGGGTAGTCGCGGAAGCCGTGGGCTCCATCAACTCCCTGGCGGGCGATGTGCAGCAGGCGGTGGAGGCCATTGGACGTCTCGAAAACCACAGCGACAACATCAACGGCATACTGGACATCATTCGCGACATTGCCGAGCAGACCAATCTCCTGGCCCTGAACGCCGCCATCGAGGCGGCGCGCGCCGGCGAACAGGGGCGTGGCTTCGCCGTGGTGGCCGACGAGGTGCGCTCACTGGCGAAACGCACCCAGGAGTCCACCCTGGAGATCCAGAACATGATCGAGAAGCTGCAGCACGATACCCGTGAAACAGCCCAGGTGATGCTCTCCAGCGGAGAGCGAGCCAAGGAGAGCGTGGAGGCCTCCAACGGCACCTGTTCGGTGCTGGACGAGATCGCGGTTTCGATAAACTCCATCAGCGAGATGAACGAGCTGATAGCAACTGCGGTAGAGCAGCAGAGCGTGGTGGCGGAAGATATCAACGGCAACATCAACAGGATCTCCCAAGCGGTAGAGGGAATCAACCAGGACGCCCGACACGCTGGCGCCGAGAGCGTCCGGGTCGCAGCCATGGCGGCGGAGGTGCGCATGATGCTGGAGCGCTTCAAGATCAACGAAAAAGCGCTGCAGGAGAAACGTCAGAAACAGGACAGCAATACGCTATTCCGCTGGGATAACTCATTCGTGATCGGAGTCGCCGAGATCGACCGCCAGCACAAGCTACTGGTGGATCTGGTCAATGAGCTTTACTACGAGGTGAGCCAGGGAGCGGGACACGAGATGCTGGGCCGGTTCCTGGACGGCCTGGTGGATTACACCAAGACCCATTTCACCTACGAGGAGGGACTGCTGGCGATGCACGGCTACGATGAGCTGGAGGCGCATCAGGCCAAACACAAGAAGCTGGTGTCCCGCATCATGGAGTTCCACGGCCGGGTCTCGGCACGTGACGAAACCGTGATCGAGGAGCTGCTGCAGTTCCTGAAGGATTGGCTGGCCAAGCACATCAAGGAAACCGACAAGCGGTATGCATCCTTCCTGAACGAGAAAGGGGTGCAGTAACGGAGGCCCGGTCAGCGGTCGGAGATCCCGATTCCGGTCCCGATCTCCAGGCCCAGTATCGTACCGGCCTCGCCGCAGTTGACCGCTATCTCCACCAGCCCGCTGGAGTTGCCGTACCAGAACGCCTCTCCCCGCGGGACCGCGGAGAAGGTGGGAGCGTGCGCAATACTCCTGCCTCCCACCAGCAGCAAGCTGGAGGCGGGAAGTCGGGAGGCGCGAATGCCGGTCATGGCGTTGCCGAAGTGGTCCAGGTACACCACCTCCGCAAGATCCTCCGGCCAGTCCGGGCAGATCCGCTCTGTGGGCTCCACCTGCCTGCCGGGTGGCTGCTCACCCAGCGCGAGTTTCGCCGCAACGGGGGCAAACAGATCCCGGCCGTGGAAGCTGCTGGAGAGACGGGCGGGTCGCCAGGTCAAATCCCACCACTCGAGATCGCGCGCCCGCTGCGCCACCACGTTGAACAGACCGTTGTCCGGTCCCACATACCAGCGGCCATCGGCGCGCACCACGCTGGGTCGCCGCTCGCTCCCCACCCCGGGATCCACCACGCAGAGAAACACCGTACCGGGAGGAAACTCCCCGGTGAAGGCGGCCAGCAGATAGGCGGACGGCCGCGGATTGCAGCGCGGAGCGTCGGCGAACAGATCCACCACCGGAACCGCGGGAGCCAGGCGGGCCAGCACCGCCTTCATCTGGCCCACATAGGGGCCCGTGAGACCGAAATCGGTGAACAGCACCACCATTTTCCAATCAGCGGACACAGAATCAGCGACCTCCGCTTTTTCCCGGCTAGCGGTTGTTGTACAGCTCTATCACCACGTCGTCATCGGTGTTGCAAGGCTGCTTGGCGCCGTCACTGCGCTGGTGCTCCAGCTGCTCCAGATAGGAGGGAGTGACATCTCCCGTAACATAGTTGCCGTCAAAACATGAGGTATCGAATCTCCCGATCTCCGGGTTGCCCTTGGCCACCGCCTGGACCAAATCCTCCAGATCCTGATAGACCAGCCAGTCGGCGCCGATCTCCTCGGCAATCTGCCGCTCGTCACGGTTGTGGCCGATCAACTCGTGAACCGACGGCATGTCGATTCCATACACATTGGGGTAACGCACCGGAGGCGCCGCGGAAGCGAAATATACCTTGCGCGCTCCAGCGTCACGCGCCATCTGGATGATCTGCTTGGAGGTGGTGCCGCGCACGATGGAGTCGTCCACCAGCAACACGTTCTTGCCGCGGAACTCCAGATCGATGGCATTGAGTTTCTGGCGCACCGACTTTTTGCGCTGCTTCTGGCCCGGCATGATGAAGGTACGGCCGATGTAACGGTTTTTTATGAATCCCTCCCGGTACTTCAGGCCCAGCTCGTGGGAGAGCTGCAACGCCGCGGTGCGGCTGGTATCCGGGATGGGGATCACCACGTCGATATCGTGGTCGGGAAAGACCCGCAGAATCTTGCGCGCCAGCATGTCACCCATGCGCAGCCGCGACTTGTAGACCGAGATCCCGTCGATGAAGGAGTCGGGCCGGGCGAAATAGACATGCTCGAAGATGCAGGGGGCGTAGGAGGGGCGCGCGGCGCACTGCCGGGAGTGGTGATT
>DRMK01000193.1 GCA_011322575.1 Gammaproteobacteria bacterium | reverse complement strand
TTCCAGCAGCGTGATCTGTATATAGTTGAGCGGATCCAGGTATGGCTCACGCCGCAACAGGGACAGCCGCAAGGGCGGGTTGTCTTCCAGCAGGGAGCCGTTTCCGGAGATCTCCAGTACCTGTTGTACGGTACGCTGGTACTCGTCACGAATCGCCTGGTAGATTCGGGAGGCGCTTTCCTGATCCTGGCACAACGTGGCGTAGCGGCGGGCTATGTCCATGTCGGACTTGAACAGCGCCATCTGGGCGTTGCTGATCAGGGCGCGAAAGTAGGGCCACTCCTGGTACATCTGCCGTAGTTTTGCCAGTCGCTCTGGTTGGCCGTCGCGCCAGGACTCCAGCGCGGCGCCAATGCCGAACCAGGCGGGCAGGGTGTGGCGTGATTGCGCCCAGCTGAATACCCAGGCGATGGCGCGCACCGATGCCTTGGAGCGTTCTCCCTTCTTGCGGTGCGAGGGGCGGGAGCCTATGTTGAGTAGCCCGATCTCGTTGAGTGGCGTCGCCTCGTAAAAGTAGTCCAGGAAGCCGGGGGTGTGATCGGTAAGCTGGCGGTAGCTCCGTTCTCCGTAAGTGGAGAGCCGATCCATAATCTGCAGGTATTCGTCGCGGTAGGGCTGCCAGGGCTGGATCATGCTGCGGCTGGATTTGAGCAGGGCCGATACCCCCATGGTCAGCTCGTAGACGGCGGTCTCCAGGTTGCTGTACTTGTATGAGAGCACCTCTCCCTGCTCGGTGAACTTGATCTGCCCGTGCACGGTTCCCGGCGGCTGGGAGAGGATTGCTTCGTGGGTGGGGCCACCGCCGCGTCCAATGGTGCCGCCGCGCCCGTGAAACAGCCGGTAGGCGATTCCCTTGTCGCGCAGCAGGTCGGTAACCCGCTTCTGGGCGTTGTACAGCTGCCATGACGAGGAGACTATGCCACCGTCCTTGCAGGAGTCGGAGTAGCCCAGCATTACCTCCTGAAGATTGCCGGATTCCCGCAGCAGGGTGCGGTAGACAGGGATCTCCAGCAGCTGCTCCATCACCGGCTCGATGCGCTCCAGGTCGTCGATGGTCTCGAACAGCGGGGAGATCTGTATATCGCAGAACCAGGCGTTCCCCCTCCGTCCGGCCAGTCCGTTCAGGGCGGCGAGCAGCATCACCTCCAGGATGTGGCTGGCGTGGTGGGTCATGGAGATCACGTAGGTTCCGAATGCCTTGGGGCTGATCTCCTGGCGCATTTCCCGCATTACCCCGAATACATCCAGCGTCTCGCGCGTCTGTTCGCTGAGCCGCTCCCGGTCCACCGCTACCCGTCCAGGTTCACCCAGCAGCTCCGCAAGCAGGGCCAGGCGCTGCTCCTCATCCAGCGCGGCGTAGTCAACGGGGCTCTTCTGGCAGGCCAGAATCTCGGTCAGCGCCTCGCTGTGGCGGGTGGACTCCTGACGGATGTCCAGACGCATCAGGAAAAAGCCGAAGGTCTCCACCAGCCGGACAAGATCTTTCAGATCCGCATCCGCGCAGCGGCCGTCACCGTGGCTGTAGAGGGAGTCCCGGATCACCCGCAGATCATCCAGAAACTCCCGCTCGTCCGTATAGGCATAGTGGTGCGGGAGCGCCTCTCCGGTGTAGATCAGGCCATCCACCCGTTTCAGATTATCCTTCAGGCGGTGGCGCATGATATAGAGCTTGCGCCGGTATGGTTCATATTTGTAGCGGTTGGGGCGGCGCTGGAACACCGCCGGGAATCGCTCCTCGTCCCGTGCCAGGCTGTCCAAGAAAGACTGGCTGGGTTGGCACAGGCGGCTGGAGTGGGTGAGCCGCAGATTCAGATCGCTTACCCGGCGCAGATATTCGCGCAGTACCTGCTGATGCTGCATGCGCACCGCCAGCCTGGTGGTGTCCGGTTTGACGAACGGGTTGCCATCCCTGTCCCCGCCTATCCAGGAACCGAAGGTGAGAAAGCTGGGGACGCAGAGCGGCTCGGCGTCGCAGCAGCTCTTACCGTAGATCCGCTTGATTACCTTCTCCAGGTTGCGATAGGTCTGCGGTACCGCCGTGAACAGGCTCTTGTGGAAGTAGTAGAGGCCGTTCTTGATCTCATCCCGCACCTGGGGCTTCAGCACCCTCACCTCGTCAGTGCTCCAGAGGATCTGGATCTGGGTTTCCAGGGTGTCGAGAATCTCCTGACGCTCGTCGCGGCTCAGGCGCTGGTAGTCCAGCCGCTCGCTGGTGAGAAAGATGTTGCGCAGCTGCTCCATGACGATGCGGCGCTTGCTTTCGGTGGGATGCGAGGTGAAAACCGGCATGTAGCGCAGCTGGCCCAGCATCTCCCGCAGCTGCCGGGCCGTTATCCCCGCGCTCTCGAATTCGCGCAGCACCGCATCGAAGGAGCCGTCCCACAGAGTTCCACCCTTGTGGATCCGCCGCCGCCGCTGCCGGTGCTGGTAGGCCTCCTCCGCGATATTGGCGAGGCTGAAGTAGATACTGAAGGCGCGCACCACGTTGCTCAATGTGTCCGCGTCCAGGTTGCGTATCACCTGCAACAGGCGCTTGCGCTTGCGCGGATCCTCCTTTTTGCGCAGCGCTATATATCCCTTGCGCAGTACCTCCACGGCGCTGAATACATGCTCGCCGGCACGCGCCCGCAGCACATTGCCCAGCAAGGTGCCGAGCAGCTTTACGCGGGAGCGCAGGGCCTTGTCCGATGGTTGATCAGTCATCGTCCATCCATATCAAGGAGACCGGATATGCCTGGCACCTGCCCGCCCGGGGGCGGCGGCGCAAGGCGTGGACGTGCGATTCTAGCAAAAAATGTCCGGCTCGGGGCATGTTAATTGCTATAGGAACCGTACTAGTACTCTTTCAAGGTAATAAATTAGGATTCAGTTGGTCTGTCAACGTTCAGGGCAAGGCGCTCCTCGCAGCGAATGGCCGTCGCCCTTCGCAAGAGGAGCAACGCCGCCATGGACGTTGACAGACCAACCCTTCGGGCGTCCCTGTGGTGTTCCGCTGCGGCGTTGCAGTGCTTGACAAGGGAATAACCCTTGCCTGCGCACTGCGCCTTGCCGCGAAACACCACAGGGACGCTGAATCCTAATTTATTACCTTGAAAGAGTACTAGTACTCACACGCCGGCCCGGCTGGCCGGAGTGACGGTTATTTGGCTGAATCGAGGCGTAATCCCGGCGCCAAAGCGGCAAGGGACCGGGTGGAAAGGCGGGTTTGGGCATTTTCCCGAACATCCGGGAACAATCGGTAATATCATAGAGAGGAAAAACAGATGGACGGAGTGGTAACCACCATGCAACTGACCGGATCTCCCGCCTGGGTGGCGCTGGAGAAGCACAAGAAAGAGATGGCGCCTCTGCACATGCGGAGCCTGTTCGAGCAGGATCCCGGGCGTTTCGGGCGCTTCTCGCTCTCCAGCTGCGACATTCTGCTGGACTACTCCAAAAACCGCATCACGGAACAGACCATGGCGCTGCTGTTCGCCCTGGCCCGGGATGCCGATGTGGAGGGATGGCGCGAGCGCATGTTCCGTGGCGAGCGGATCAATGTCACCGAGAATCGTGCAGTGCTGCATGTGGCGCTGCGCAACCGTAGCAACCGCCCGATCCTGGTGGACGGGAAGGATGTAATGCCCGCCGTCAACTCCGTGCTGGGGCGTATTGCCGCCTTTGTGGCGCGGGTGCGCTGCGGAGAGTGGCGTGGCTACAGCGGCAAGCGGATCCGCAGCGTGGTCAACATCGGTATCGGTGGCTCCGATCTCGGGCCGGTAATGGTTTGCGA
>DRMK01000192.1 GCA_011322575.1 Gammaproteobacteria bacterium | reverse complement strand
GCAGCTCCGCCAGGTAGCTGGCCGCCTCCGTGGCCCCGGTCTCGTTCAGGGTCAGCGCCGCCTTGCGTACTATCTTGCGAAAGCTGTTGTCGGCCAGCTCCCGCTCGTGCCCGCACCCCACCAGCAGTACCCGTTGGGCGGCGATTCCAGCCACTGCGGGCAGCAGCAACACCTGGCCCGGCTTGCCATCCATGTCGCCACGCCGCACCACCTCGCCCAGCAGGCCGCCGCTGGCCTCGTCGAGCCGTTGCGCCGCGTCCGACAGGCGCCGCTTCTCGAATACCCCCGCAATCACGCAGGCGCTGCGCTGCTGCTCCGGAGTGCCACTTTTTATGCTGAACTTCATACCGGCTCCTGATTGTCTGGGTGAATCCATATATCATAACCATGTTTTTGCAGGCTCCGCATCAAGATGATTATCGATCGCTATCTGTTCCGGGAGATAACCGGCGTGTGGCTCGCCATAACGCTGGTTCTGCTGCTGATCTTCACCGGAAACCAGCTGGTGGTGCTGTTCAACGAGGTGGTGACGGGCGATCTTGTCGGGCGTCAGGTGCTGGAGATGCTGGGGCTCACCCTGTTGAACAATCTGGGACTGCTGCTCCCTTTTGCCTTTTTCATTGCCATCCTGGTTGCCCTGGGAAGGATGCACCGGGACAGCGAGATGATCGCCCTGGCCGCCTGCGGGGTCGGGATCGGGAGGCTGCTCAGGTCCATAGGTGTGGTGGCCATCGGCCTGGCGCTGGTGACCGGAATCCTGTCGCTGCTGCTCTCCCCCTGGGCCGAGTACCGCATGCAGCGGTTGGTGGATGAAGCGAGGTCGGTTACCGAGATCGGCGGGATACCGGTGGGGACCTTCCGCAGCTTCAGCGCGGGTGGCGGCGAGGGGGTGTTCTATGTGGAGCAGGTGGACGTGGAGCGGGGACGGCTCAAGGAGGTGTTCGTGCAGATGCCGGGAGAGCGTCCGCTGGAGCAGAACGTGATTGCCGCCGAGGGGGGTTATCAGCATATCGACGAGCAGACCGGGCAGCGTTACCTGATTCTGCTCAACGGCACCCGTTATGAAGGGATACCGGGGCAGGCGGAGTTTCGCATCGTTCGCTTCGAGCAGCATGCGGTGCGTATCGACACGCGGCGCACCTACCGTGACCCACGGCTGCGCGCCATTCCCACCGCCCGGCTGCTGGGTACCGGCGGTCTGGAGGAGAGCGCCGAGCTGCAGTGGCGGTTGAGCATACCCTTTTCGGTGATTCCGCTGGCGCTGCTGGCGGTGCCGCTGAGCCGCACCTCGCCGCGGCAGGGACGCTATTCGCGGCTGTTCAGCGCCATCCTGATCTACATCATCTACGCCAACATGCTGGGGGTGGCGCGCAGCTGGCTGGAGCGGGGCGAAACCCCCCAGTTCCTCGGGCTGTGGTGGGTGCATCTGCTGATGCTGCTCTACGTGGTCTTCGAGGTGGCGCGCCAGAGTGGAGTCAGGTGGCGTCTCGCTGCGCGCGGAGGAGGGGCGTGAACATTCTGGATCGCTATATCGGGCGCACGGTGATCGCCGGCACGCTGACGACGCTGGCGGTGCTGCTCGCCCTCTATATTTTCATGACCTATGTGGGGGAGCTGCAGAAGGTGGGGCGGGCGCAATATACCGCCTTGACGGCGCTGCAATTCACCCTGCTGACCCTGCCGCGCTG
>DRMK01000191.1 GCA_011322575.1 Gammaproteobacteria bacterium | reverse complement strand
TAACGCCGGTCAGTCTGCCACGGTGAAATTCCAAGTCACTATTCAGTGATGACATGTGGGGGGATTGGTTTAAGGGATTGTGGCATAGCGCCGCTGGTCCAGGGGTCGGCGGCATTGTTCTGTCCGTTTGTCTGGTCTTGTTGCCTGATGCCGCTGCCCTAGCTGTTGCCCCCGGTACCCAAATCGAGAATACCGCCCGTGTTAACTACACTGTTTCCGGTGTTGGCGGTCAAATTGCCACTTCTAACACCGAGATCTTCACCGTCCAGGGGATGGGTGTCAACGACAGCGCCCGTCTGCAGATAACCCCCGACACCACCGAGCTGTTTGCCGGGGATCCGATAAATCTCGCTATCGAGCTGGGCAACACCGGCGACAATACTCTGGCCGGTGGCAGCCTGATCTTCACCGCACCGCCCGGTTCCTCCCTGCGTGTCGGTAGTGTGGCGGTGATCGAGTCCTCCCCAGGGATCTATCGCTACCCGCTGGCGGATCTGCCGTCCTACCAGATCCTTTCGCTGGTGGCGGAGCTGGTTCCGCCCGCCGATGCCGCCGCCAGCAGCACCCCGCTGCAGTTCGACTACCAGGCCAACGGCGCTGTCCGGGCTACCGCGACAGTGCCGCTGCTGCTGAAGGTGCGCACCCAGGCACAACTGGAATTGATGCAGTATGCACCGGGAAGTGGTGGGCCTTCCGTGGTGATCGGTCCCACCCGTCACCGTCAGGCCGACGGTAACTTTGTGGAGATTTTGCCCCCGCCGGTGCCGGCCGCTGGTGGCACGCTGGTCACCGATGCACCGTTGCCACTGCTCTCCGCTGACGCTTTCCAGCACAATCAAATTCTGTTCCTCCGCCTGACCGATGCGGATCAGAACCGGGATTCCGCTCTGCAGGAGTCGGTGGAGATAAGCTTTGCCGTTCCCGGCAATGCTGGTGAGCAGGAGACGCTGCGCCTGCAAGAGACTGCACCGGACAGCGGGGTGTTCAGCGGCTATGTGACACTGGCCAAAAAGTCTGCCCAGCCCTATGACGGGATCATCGACATCGTGGCCGGGAAAGCGGTGCAGGCCAGCTATACTGACTCCATCAGCCGAACCGAACTGGCCGAGGCGGTGGCGCTGGTGGACCCCTTTGGCCGACTGTTTGACAGCAGCAGCGGTGCCCTGCTGGATGGTTATACCATCCACCTGCTGGATGCCGTCACCGGTCAGCCGGCCACGGTCTACGGGGACGATGGGGTCAGCAGCTACCCTGCCACCCTGGTGACCGGCGGCAGCACCACCGACGATGGCGGTGCGGAGTATGACTTCGGCCCTGGCGAGTACCGTTTCCCGCTGCTGGCCCCTGGCAGCTACCGGCTGGTGGTAGTGCCGCCTGACGGTGCCCGTTATCGCTGGCCCTCCCAACAGCCGGATGAGCTGATGGGTGGGCTGCCTAACGGCCCGTTCGTGCTCGGTAACGGCTCGCGGGGTGAGGTATTCAGCCTCACCATTGGTCCGCCGCTGAACCTGGATCTTCCGCTCGACCCCTTGGATACGCTGCTGTTCGTTCGTCGTAGTGCGGGTAAGGAGCAGGTTGCCGCTGGTGATCTGCTGCCGTTCCGGGTGGACGTGGAGAATAGCGTCGAGGAGGTCATCGATAATGTGCTGCTGACCGACACCCTCCCGACCGGTTTCCGTTTCCGCCGTGGTAGCGCCCGTCTGGATGATGCTCCGCTTGCCGATCCGATCATTTCTGCCGACGGTCGCCGGTTGACCTTCTCCCTGGGCGAGCTGCCAGCCCGGGCCAGCCGCCAGGTCAGCTATATCGCGACGGTGGGCAGTGTCCGCCCCGGCCGGGAGATCAGCCGCAGCCGCGCCAGCGGCAATGGCGGGGCGATCGTCTCCAATGAGTCCAGTGTCGCCACCCGCATCGGTGAGGAGCTGATGCGCAGTCGGGCCATTCTGATGGGGCGGGTGATGGTCACTTCTGCTGAAGATGGCGGTGAGGGGTGGAAAGGGAATGGGCTGGCCGGGATCCGGCTCTATCTGGAGGATGGCAGTTACGCCGTCACTGATGAACAAGGTCATTACCACTTTACCGGCGTGCGGTCGGGAACCCATGTGTTACAGCTTGATCGGGATACCCTGCCGGTGCAGTACGAGGTGATTCCGCAGGAGCGGAATACCCGCTTTGCCGGCCGTCCCTGGTCCCAATTTGTAGAGCTGCAGGGCGGGGCGCTGTGGCGGGCCGACTTCCATGTTGCGCTCAAGCCTCCTGAGCAGGGTAGCGTCAGACTGACCCTGAGCAACGACCCGGCGATCCGGGACGGAGTGGTGCAGTACCGTCTCGGGCTGGGCGGAGAGGCAGCAGCGCTGCAGAATCTGCGCCTGATGGTGATGCTGCCGGAAGGGGCTGCCTACCTGCCGGCCAGTGCCGAAGGGGCCACAGAGCCGGAGGTGGAGGGCAGTGTGCTGACTTGGCGGTTGCCCGACACCCCGACACAGTGGCAGCGGTCCCTGGCGTTCAAGGCCCACATCGCGGGGTTGCGGCCGGGGAAGGCGGTGAGCACACGGGCGATGCTGCTGTTCGACAGTGGCGAGAAAAAGGGGCAGCGCAGCGCCATCGCCAAGCACTGGCTCACCCCGCCCCGGCCGGTGGAGACCGCACGCAAACTGATCAAATTCTCCCTGCGCCTCGGCTTTGACAGCCTGAGCACTGAGCTGGGAGATGATGACAGGACTATGCTGGATATCCTGATCCGCCGTATGCGGGACAAGCGTAACATCAGTCTCACTGTGGTGGGTCACAGCGATGACCAGCCAATCCGCAGCGCCACAGGCCGTGCCCGTTATGGTGACAACTATCGGCTGTCGCGGGAGCGGGCCGCAGCCGTGGCGCGTTACATCATGGATAAGCTCGACATGAGCAATCTTCCGGTCAGCATCATTGGCCGTGGGCCGGATGACCCGGTTGCCAGCAACACTACCCCCGCCGGTCGGGCGGCCAACCGGCGGGTGGATCTCTACATCCAGGCGGATGAGGTGATTGAGTCGATGCAGATGGAGCGGCCGCAGAGTGTCTCCATCCTGGAGCGGATCGTCGCTGCCGTCACTCCCTCCGGTGCGACTGAAGCAACATCTGAGCCGCCGAAACGGCCGCTCTATGATGAGGCCTGGGTACAGGGGGCCGCCCCCGGTCTGGAGTGGCTCTCTCCGGCGGAGGATGTGCTGCCCGCCATCCCAAGTGTCAACATCGCCATCAAACACGGCTTTGATGAGCGGGTTGAGCTGTTGCTCAACGGTGAGCCGGTGCCGATGGTCAACTTCGAGGGGGTTATCCGGAACCGGCGTGGAACCGTGGCTATCAGCAGCTGGCGCGGGGTGGATTTGGCGGCTGAGGATAACTGGTTCGAGGCGGTGATCCATGACAACAACGGTCGTGAAATCGGCCGCCTGGAGCGCAACATCCACTTCTCCGGTCC
>DRMK01000190.1 GCA_011322575.1 Gammaproteobacteria bacterium | reverse complement strand
CCCCTCCTGGTTACCGAGTATGTGGCGTGCATTCCGCCTGTCAAGGACGGAGCCGCTATGCGGTGATTTACCATTTTACCCACACGATTCAAGGAAGACCTTCCTGATCTATTACCTTGAAAGGGTACGAGGCAGAGATGAAAACCCGGCGATTTGCCCGCGCCCCCGGGGAACGCTAGAATCCAGGCCGTTTCCACTCGCATCTCCATACCTGCGCCATACGTGAATCAAGAGGAGCACCGACACCATGCGCACCTCCAAACTTATGCTCTCCACCCTCCGGGAGACCCCTGCCGACGCCGAGGTAATCAGCCACCAACTGATGCTGCGCGCGGGGATGATCCGGCGTCTCGCCTCCGGGCTCTACACCTGGCTGCCGCTCGGCCTGCGCGTGTTGCGCAAGGTGGAGAGCATCGTGCGCGAGGAGATGGACCGCTCCGGTGCCCAGGAGCTGCTGATGCCCGCCGTCCAGCCGGCCGAATTATGGCAGGAGTCGGGACGCTGGGAGCAGTACGGCCCGGAGCTGCTGCGCTTCACCGACCGCCACCAGCGGGAGTTCTGCTTTGGCCCCACCCACGAGGAGGTGATCACCGATCTGGTGCGCCGCGAGATCCAGAGCTACAAGCAGCTCCCCGCCAACTTCTACCAGATCCAGACCAAGTTCCGTGACGAGGTGCGCCCCCGTTTTGGCGTGATGCGCGCCCGGGAGTTCCTGATGAAGGATGCCTACTCTTTCCACCTGGACGGGGAATCGCTGCAGCACACCTATGAGACCATGTACCAAACCTACAGCCGGATCTTCAGCCGCCTGGGGCTGGAGTTCCGCGCGGTGCTGGCCGACACCGGCTCCATCGGCGGCAACGCCTCCCACGAATTCCACGTGCTGGCCGACTCCGGGGAAGATGCCATCGCCTTCAGCGACGGCAGCGACTACGCCGCCAACGTAGAGCTGGCGGAGGCCTTACCCCCCCGGGAACCGCGCCCGGCGCCCACCCTGCCCATGCAGACGGTGGATACCCCCGGGCAGCGCACCATTGAGGAGGTGAGCCGTTTTCTCGGCGTCGAACCGGCGCGCACCGTAAAAACCCTGCTGGTGCATGGAGAGGAAGGGGGTCTTGTGGCCCTGGTACTGCGCGGCGACCACGAGCTCAACGAGATCAAGGCGGAGAAGCTGCCCCAGGTGCGCGCTCCGCTTACCTTCGCCGACGAGACAGAGATCCGCACCGCGTGCGGGGCCGCTCCCGGCTCGATAGGACCGGTGGGGCTCTCCATCCCGGTAATCGCCGACCACAGCGCAACCCGGCTGGCCGACTTCGTCTGCGGCGCCAACGAGGAAGGCAGACACCTTACCGGCGTCAACTGGGGCCGGGACCTGCCGGAACCGGAGAGCGCCGACCTGCGCAACGTGGTGGAGGGGGATCCATCCCCGGACGGAAAGGGCCGGCTGGTAATCAGGCGGGGCATCGAGGTTGGACACATATTCCAGCTGGGAAGCAAATACAGCGCCGCCCTGAAGGCCACCGCCTTGGACAAGAACGGCAGGCAGCAGGTGCTGGAGATGGGATGCTACGGCATCGGGGTCTCCCGGGTGGTGGCGGCCGCCATCGAGCAGAACCACGACCAGCGGGGCATCATCTGGCCCGCCGCCATCGCCCCGTTCCAGGTGGCGCTGCTGCCCATGAACATGCACAAATCCCGGCGCGTACGGGAGGCGGCGGAAGATCTCTACGAAAGGCTGACGGCCGCCGGCATAGAGGTGCTGTTCGACGACCGCCGGGAGCGTGCCGGAGTAATGTTCGCCGACATGGAGCTGATCGGGATCCCCCACCGCCTGGTACTGGGGGAGCGAGGGCTGGATGCCGATAAGATAGAGTACAAGGGCCGTCGCGACGGCGACAGCCAGGAGATCCCGCTGAGGAAGATAGAGGAGTTCCTGAACCGGCACATCACATGACGGCGCAGCGCATCACATGGGTAGTATTGCTCGGCCTGCTGCTGCACGGTGTTGCCCAGGCCAGCACCAGAGAGGCCGATCCGGAGCTGCGCGACCGGTTGATGGCCGCCATCCGGGAGAGCACCAGCTTCCCCGACCGGTTTGCCGCCGAGGTCTGGCTGGTGGACATGTCGCACCGGCTCGAACGCCACCTTCCGGATCCGGAGGAGCGGCTGGAGCTGCTGCGCCTGGTCCACCGGGAGGCCACCCGGGCCGGACTGGAGCCGGAACTGGTACTGGCGGTGATTCAGGTGGAGAGCGCCTTCGACCGCTGGGCCATCTCCCGGGTGGGCGCCCAGGGACTCATGCAAATCATGCCCTTCTGGCTGAAGGAGATCGGCCGTCCCGAAGACAACCTGTTCCACCTGCAGACCAACCTGCGCATGGGCTGCACCATCCTGCGCTTCTACCTGGACAAGGAGAAGGGCAACCTGACCCGCGCCCTGGCACGCTACAACGGCTCCCTGCACATCTGGCCCAACCGCTATGCCGGCAAGGTGCTCAGGGCGTTGCGCAGAAACTGGTTTGTACGCTGAGGCCGAAGCTCAGAAATGGTAGTAAACGGCCACGAACGGCCCGCTCACCGTAAGATCCAGATCCACATTGTCAACATCCTCCAGCTTGAAGGATTGCCGGCGCAGCCCGGCCATAGCCCCCAGTCCGATGTTGCTTTCGTATCCCACGCGGGCGGTAACGTCGCTGACGCTGTTGCCCTCCAGCGAAAGCATGGCCGCCTCCAGCCCGGCGAAGAAGCCGGTAAACGGCAGCTCCACCATCGCGTTGCCATACAGCAGGGGAATAGTGACGCTGTCACTCTCACGGGTAGATTTACCCTGTCTGCTCACCTGCGCCGTGCCGTCGATGAGTTTGACGTCGATACCCAGATCCAGGGTAACCCAGTTATCCAGAACCTCGTAGTAAAGCATCAGATCCGTCTGATCCAGCGTGATGGAGCTGTCCACACCCGGCAGACCGCTGTTTACATTGCCAAACGTGGCTTGCAGGGTGCCGTCGTCCCCTTCCAGACCCAGTGAGGTTCTGACCAGCTTCACATTGGGCAACATCGGCAGTGGATGCTCCAGCACCGCCCACAGCACGTTCTCCTTGGCATCCTCCAGCCGGAGATCATCCTCAAAATCGTTACTGCCGTAGTTCTGGTACGAGACCTCCCCCGAGGGCGAGGGATTCCAGTAGGCGGCGCCCACCGCAAACCCAACGAAATCGGCCTGGGCCCCGAAAGGGAACAGGGAGAGCATCAACGCAGACAGAAGCTTTTTCATGTTATTTCCCATATTCTGACAAAACAGTGGAAAGCGAGCATAGAACAATAATGGCGGCCGCGCCAGTCTGTTTCAGCCACCCGTTCGAACCATGTAGTCCACCACTATACCGATGAAGATCACCATACCGAGCCAGTTGTTGTTGAGAAACGCCTCGAAACACCTGTCCCGGTCGCGCTCCTTGATCAGCTCCTGCTGGTACAGGGCAAGGCCAATGGCCACCGTAACCCCCATGTAGTAGAAAGCCCCCATGGGCACCAGCGCCCCGGCCAGAAACAGCGCCAGAAACATCATCGCCTGGATGATGCCGATGATGATCACATCCACATCGCCAAACAGTATGGCGGTGGACTTGACCCCGATCTTGAGGTCATCCTCCCGATCCACCATGGCATACATGGTGTCGTAGGCTGTGGTCCAGAGCAGATTGGCTATGAACAGCAGCCAGGCCACCCTGGTCACCTCCCCGGTCTGCGCGGTGAATGCCATGGGAATCGCCATGCTGAAGGCGGCCCCCAGCACCACCTGAGGGAGATGGGTATAGCGCTTGGCGAAGGGGTAGCCAGCTGCCAGCATCACCGCCACGACCGAAAGCAGCATGGTCTGCCAGTTGAGCAGCAGCACCAGACCAAACGCGATGAGGCAGAGGAGCACGAACAGCTTGAGCGCCTCCGCAGGGCTGACCCGGCCATCTGCTATGGGGCGGTTCCGGGTGCGCCGCACGTAGGGATCGATCTCCCGATCCGCGTAGTCGTTTATCACGCAACCGGCAGAGCGCATCACCACCACCCCCAGCACGAATATCGCCAGAATCCCGGGTTCAGGATGTCCGTTTCCGGCAATCAGCAGGGCCCACAGGGTAGGCCAGAGCAGCAGCAGGATACCGATGGGCCGGTCCAGGCGCATCAGCTGGGCGTACTGGAGCAAACGCTCCCTGACAACCTCTAGCGACGGCAGCATTCAGCCACCCCCCCAGGGACACTCGCCGACCGCAGGCAGAAACAGCTCACTCACCAGCAGCGGACGCCGCGACAGGCGGAACACCGAGCGGCGCCCCCAGATGGTTCCGACAGGTTCGGCAAGATCTGCGCTGGCGATCCGGTGCAGCCTGGTCTGCGGCTCCAGCCGTGCCAGCTGTGACTCACTACGCTGCATGGAGGGATCAGCAAACAGCACCGCCCCCAGCGGCCGGCTGCCCAAATGCACGAACCGCCGCTGCCGCCCCACAAGGGTGGTGGCCGGAATCACGGTACGGGCATAGACCCACGGCTCACCCCCGCAGAGCAGCTGCACCTGGCGCACCACGGCGTAGCGCCGGGCACGCATCCGGAGCAGCCGTGCCTCGTCGGGCAGGGGCATCTCCCAGCGCTGGCTCAGCAGCCGCACCCGGAAATCACCCCCGCTTGCCTGCTGCAGCAGGCGGGTCAGGGAACCCGGTGCCAGCAGCCAGCGGCGGACGCCGGGCGGAGCAAATCCCGGGCGCAACCGAGGCACGGAGCGCCATTTTGCATCGTGTGTGATCAGCATATCCTCGACTGCCGGGAGCGGATCCCGGAAACCATCCAATTCTGCTCCATTTGGGGCCAGGCGGCAACATGGAGACCGGGCGGCTCAGACCTCCCCATAACGGCTCCGCTCCCCGATCCAGCGCTCCAGCAGCGGCGTCACATGGCCGGGGTAACGCTCCTCCAGCTGCGCCGCCACGCTGGCGACGTCGGCCAGAAGCCCGCCGTCGCGCTGCAGATCCGCCACCCGGAACTGGAGCATGCCGGTCTGCCGGGTTCCGAGCAGCTCTCCCGGCCCGCGCAGCTCCAGATCCCGCTGCGCGATGGCAAAACCGTCACTGCTCTCGCGCAGTACCGCCAGCCGCCGGCGGGCCGTTTCCCCCAGGGAGCCATGATACATCAGAACACAGCTGCTCTCGCGGTTGCCGCGCCCCACCCGGCCGCGCAGCTGGTGCAGCTGGGCCAGGCCCAGCCTCTCGGGATTTTCGATTATCATCAGGCTGGCGTTGGGTACATCCACCCCCACTTCAATAACGGTGGTAGCCACCAGTAGATGGATCTCTCCCGCCTTGAAGGCGTTCATCACCGGCTCGCGCTGCCGCGCCGGCATGCGGCCATGCACCAGACCCACGGAGACGCCCGGCAACTCCGCGGCCAGCAGGGCAGCGGTCTCCTCCACCGCTTGGGCGGTCAATGCCTCCGACTCCTCGATCAAGGTGCATACCCAGTAGGCCTGGCGTCCGGCGCGGCAAGCCGCTCCCACCCGGGCGATCACCTCCTTCCGGCGGCTGTCCGGCAGCGCCACCGTGACCACCGGGGTGCGGCCGGGGGGGAGCTCGTCGATCACCGACAGATCCAGATCGGCATAGGCGGTCATGGCGAGGGTGCGCGGTATGGGGGTGGCGGTCATGATCAGCTGGTGCGGACGGCCCTCCTCCTCTCTGCCCTTGTCGCGCAGGGCGAGCCGCTGGTGGACGCCGAAGCGGTGCTGCTCGTCGATGATCACCAGACCCAGCCGCCGGAACTCCACCTGCTCCTGAAACAGGGCGTGGGTGCCCACGGCGAGCGGCGCGGCACCGTCCGCCAGCCGCTCTAGGGCCGCACGGCGCTGCGCCGGCTTGAGATGGCCGGAGAGCCACTCCACCTCCAGGCCCAGCGGTCTCAGCCAGCGCTCCAGGTTGGCGTGGTGCTGCTCCGCCAGCAGCTCGGTGGGGGCCATGAGGGCGGCCTGAAATCCGGCCTCTACCGCCTGCAGGGCCGCCAGCACCGCCACCACCGTCTTGCCGCACCCCACATCCCCCTGAACCAGCCGCTGCATGGGCACGGGGCGTTCCAGATCCCGCCGGATCTCCTCCCACACCCGCTGCTGGGCGGCGGTGAGGGAGAACGGCAACTGCCCGAGAAAGGCCACCGCCAGGGTGCCGCCGCCGGTCAAAGGGGGCGCCGGATGGCCCTGCATGGCGCTGCGCAGGCGGCGCAGGCTCAGATGGTGCGCCAGCAGCTCCTCGAAGGCCAGGCGGCGCCAGGCCGGGTGGCGCCGCTCCTCGAGCTGCTCGATGGGTGCGTCCGCGGGCGGGCGATGGAGATAGAGCAACGCGTCGTCGATGGCGGGCAGCCGGAGGTGGGCGCGCAGCTCCGACGGCAGCCACTCCCGCAGGGCACCTCCCTGCAGCCGCCCGAGCACCTGCTCCATCAGGGAGCGCAGGGTGAGCTGGTGCAACCCCTCAGCGGTGCGGTAGAGGGGGGTGAGGTGGGACTCCGGCGCGGGATCATCCAGGCGCTCCAGGGGGCGGTACTCCGGATGGATCATCTCCAGCCGGTTCGCGCCCCGCCGCACCTCTCCGAAGCAGCGCAGCAGGGCTCCCCTGGCCAACGCCTCCCGCTGGGCCGCGCTGAAATGGAAGAAACGCAGCGTGAGCAGGCCAGTACCATCCCCGAGATGCACCAGCAGCATGCGCCGCCGGCCGAGCTTGATCTCGTTGCCCAGCACCTCCCCCTGCACCGAGACCGTCATACCGGGACGCAGGCCGCCCATGGCCACCACGCGGGTGCGATCCTGGTAGCGGCTGGGAAGGTGCAGCAGGAGATCCTGCAGGGTCTCGATACCGAGGCCGGCCAGGCGCTGTGCGGTGCGCGGGCCCACCCCCTTAAGGGTGGTTACCGGAACCAGATGCAGCGGCGCTGGCCGGTGTTCGGCGCCCTCCATCGGCGGCGCGATTCAGCCCAGCTCCATAACCGCATCCATCTCCACCGCCGCCCCCTTGGGAAGCTGCGCCACTCCCACCGCGGCGCGGGCCGGATAGGGCTCCCGGAAATAGCGCGCCATCACCTGGTTGACCAGGGCGAAGTGGGAGAGATCGGTGAGGTAGATGTTCAGCTTGGCGATGTGGGCGAGAGAGCCTCCGGCCGCCTCGGCCACCGCCTGCAGGTTGTCGAATACCCGGGTGATCTGCCGCTCCATGTCGCCCTCCACCAGCTCCATGCTGGCCGGATCCAGCGGGATCTGGCCCGACAGATAGACCGTGCTCCCCACCCGGACGGCCTGGGAATAGGTACCGATGGCGGCCGGTGCCCGTTCGGTGTGAACCACCTTTCGCTCCATTGTCTGCTCCCTCTCTCAGCTCTGCTTGCGTACGATGCGTGATACGCTGTCTATGTTGCGGATGCGGCGCATGATACTGGCCAGATGGTCCCGGTTGCGCACCAGGATGGTGAACAGCAGGGCGCTGTGGCGGCCGTCCCGCTCCTCCATGTCCACATTCTCGATGTTGGCCTCCAGCTCCGAGATGGCGGCCGCCACGGTGGCCAGCACGCCGCGCCGGTTGGCCACGTCAACACGCAGCTCCACCGGGAACTCCCCCTCCACGCCGTCCGCCCACTGCACATCTATCCACTTGTCGGGGTTCTTCTTGAACTCGTTGAGATTGTTGCAATTATCGGTATGTATGACGATGCCGCGGCCGGCGCTGATGAACCCCAGGATGGTGTCACCGGGGATGGGGTGGCAGCAGTTCGCGAAGCTCACCACCATCCCCTCCGTGCCGCGGATGGCCAGCGGCGCCGCAGCGGCGATCGAGGCGTCTCCGGCACGCTCGCTCTCCGGCAGCCGCTCCACCAGGGAGCGCACCACGATGGGGGCCATGCGCCTGCCCAGGCCGATCTCCTCCAGCAGCTGATCCAGGCTCTCCAGATTCAGCTCTCCCAGCAACTGCTGCAATCCCAGCTCCGGCAGATCGTCACAGGAGAGGGAGTAGTGGATCAGGTTCTTGTCCAGCAGACGGCGCCCCAGGGCGATGGCTTCGTCCCGGTGCAGCCCCTTCAGATAGGAGCGGATGGTGGTGCGCGCCTTGCCGGTGACCACGTAGTCCAGCCAGGCGGGATTGGGCAGGGCACCCGGCGCGGTGATGATCTCGATGGTCTGGCCATTCAGCAGGCGGGTGTTGAGAGGCATCAGATGGTAATCGATCTTGGCCGCCACGCAACTGTTGCCGACATCGGTGTGGACCGCATAGGCGAAATCCACCGCGGTGGCGCCGCGCGGCAGCACCTTGATCTCTCCCCTGGGGGTGAATACATACACCTCGTCCGGAAACAGATCCACCTTGACATTCTCCAGAAACTCGATGGAGCTGCCGGTATTCTGCTGCAGCTCCAGCAGCCGGTGCAGCCACTCGCGCGCATGGTGCTGCGCCCCCCTGCTGTCTTCGCTGCCGCTCTTGTAGAGCCAGTGGGAGGCCACTCCGGACTCGGCCACCTTGTGCATGTCCCGGGTGCGGATCTGGATCTCTATGGGCACGCCGTAGGGGCTGAACAGCACGGTGTGCAGGGACTGGTAGCCATTGGCCTTGGGGATCGCTATGTAATCCTTGAAATGGCCCGGCACCGGCTTG
>DRMK01000189.1 GCA_011322575.1 Gammaproteobacteria bacterium | reverse complement strand
TTGTCAAGCACCGCAACGGAGCACCACAGGGACGCTGAGTCCTAATTTATTACCTTGAAAGAGTACTAGGCTACAATGGCTCCATGGCCGGCAGGATCCCCCAACAGTTCATCGACGAGCTGATCTCGCGCACCGACATCGTGGAGCTGATCGATGAGCGGGTGGCGCTGAAGAAGGCGGGGAAGGAGTTTGTCGCCTGCTGCCCGTTTCATGACGAGAAAACCCCCTCTTTCACCGTGAGTCCGGCCAAACAGTTCTACCACTGTTTCGGCTGTGGTGCGCACGGAACCGCGCTCGGCTTTCTCATGGATTACGATCATCTGCAGTTTACCGAAGCTGTGGAGGAGCTGGCATCCCGCGCCGGAATGGAGGTTCCGGTCGAAAGTGTCCCCGGCGCCGCGCAGGAGCGCGAAGACAGCAGACCGCTCTACGCCATCCTGGAGCAGGCCGCGTCCTGGTTCGGCCAGCAGCTACGCCAACCACGCGCCCAAGAGGCGGTGGAGTACCTGAAACGGCGCGGCCTGAGCGGTAAAACCGCCGCCACCTTTGGGATGGGATTCGCACCGCCCGGATGGGACAACCTGCTCCAGGCGCTGGGCAACAGCGAGGAGCGGATCGGGCTGCTGCAAAAGGCGGGACTGGCCATTAAAAAGGAGGGCGGGGGCAGCTACGACCGGTTCCGTAACCGGATCATGTTCCCCATCAGGGATGCCAGGGGGCGCGTGATCGGCTTTGGCGGGCGGGTGCTTGGGGATGACACGCCTAAATACCTGAATTCACCCGAAACCCCCCTGTTTCACAAGGGACGCGAGCTCTACGGGTTGTACGAAGCGCGCAAGGCGGTACGCAACCTGGAGCGGATCCTGGTGGTGGAGGGTTATATGGATGTCATCTCCCTGGCACAGCACGGCATCCACTACGCCGTTGCCACCCTTGGAACCGCCACCACGCAGGAACATGTGGCGCGCCTGTTCCGACTGGTGCCGGAGCTGGTGTTCTGCTTCGACGGCGACCGGGCCGGACGGGAGGCGGCGGTACGGGCCATGGAGAACGTGGCCCCGTTGCTGCGCGAGGGGAGGCAGATCAGCTTCCTGTTTCTGCCCGAGGGGGAGGACCCGGACAGCCAGGTCCGTTCCGAAGGGAGAGAGCGCTTCGAGGCCCGAATATCCAACAGCGTCACATTTTCGGAGTTTTTCTTCCAGCACCTCACGGACCAGACCGATATAACCACAATGGAGGGACGGGCCCGGCTGGTGGAGCTGGCGCGCCCCCTCCTGCGGCGCATGCCACCCGGCCTGTTACGGGAGATGATGCTTGCACGGCTCAAGGAACTGAGCCGGGTTCCAACGGTCAAACTGGGCAGTGGTGGCAAAAACACCACAAAAAAACAGCAACGTGGTAAAAACCATGTAAAAACCCCGTCACCAATACGCACGGCGGTATCTCTGCTACTACAATCTCCAGAGATGGCGGGCCTTGCAGGAGATCCGCAACGCTTCCAGGCCATCGGAGCGCCGGGCGCGGGACTGCTGGTGGAACTGCTGGAACTGCTGCAGGCCAACCCCGGGCTAAACACGGCTGCCCTGCTGGAGCGCTGGAGGGATCGTGAAGAGGGGCGCCATCTGGCCAGGCTGGCGCAGTGGAAACCGCCCTTCGGTGATCAGGGGAGCCTGGAAGCGGAGTTTCGGGGTGCCATTGAACGCCTGGATCACCAGTACGTGGAACAGAGAACTGAAGAGCTGCTGCAACGGGCGCGCTGCGGCTTGTTGGGCGATGAAGAGAAAAGCGAACTACAGCGGCTTTTGAGCCGCGGCCGAAACCAAAGGTAAAGCAAACAAGCGCAACAACAATGGATGCTGCCTGTATCTCGCAAAGATGCTGGCTGCCGCAAAACACCAACCCTTGGAAACCTGGAGCCGTCCTGTCCTGGCCGGAACAACTGGCGGGGCGGGCACAGGAAACCCATGCGGCCACAGGAGGTTGAAGGAACCGCTGGAGAGCCCCGGGGTAGCGGCGGATGCAATTATTATGCTATGATTGAAAGTTAAGTTTTTTGCCGAGAGGTGTAACAGATCGAATCCATGAACGAGGACAAACAGGAATCCCAGATCAAGCTGCTAATTGCCAAGGGTAAGGAGCAGGGCTTTTTGACCTACACCGACGTCAACGATCACCTGCCCGACGATATTGTCGAACCGGAGCAGATCGAAGACATCGTGGCCATGATCAACGACATGGGGATCCACGTGTATGAAACTGCACCGGATGCCGACGCCCTGCTGCTGGCGGATCGGGTGACAGCCGATGACGACGCCGCCGAGGCCGCCGCCGCCGCGCTCGCCACCATGGATGCAGAGTTTGGCCGCACCACCGACCCGGTGCGCATGTACATGCGCGAGATGGGAGCGGTGGAGCTGCTCACCCGCGAGGGGGAGATCTCCATAGCCAAACGGATCGAGGAGGGAACCAACCAGATGTTCTCCGCCCTGGCCCTCTACAGCGGAACCAACGAGGAGCTGCTGCGCAACTACCAGCAGGTGGAAGCGGAGGAGATGCGCCTGCGCGAGATCATCAAAGGGTTCGCTGACAAGTCCGATCCGGACGACATCGCTACCCCAGGCAAGCCCAAGGCGGTGGATGCCGACTCTTCAGAGAGCGAGGATGAGGTGGAACCGGCCCTGGATCCAGAGGAGATCCGGGCACACATGGCGAAACTCGCCAAGCTACACAAGAAGGCCCTCAGAAGCGCCCAGAAGCACGGCCTGGGAAGCCCCCAGCACAAGGCAGCCCAGGAGAAGGCGGCGGAGGCCTTCATGGAGCTGAAGCTCACCCCCCGTTTCGCCGACATCCTGACCAGCAACCTGCGCGCCATGGTGGAGCGGATCCGCAGCCACGAGCGGATCATCATGGATCTGTGCGTCAACAAGGCCCACATGCCCCGCAAGGAGTTTCTCGCCTCGTTCCCGGAGAACGAAACCAACCCCGAGTGGCTGCAGCAGCTCATCGATGCGGACGAGGACTACTCCGGCGTGCTGGAACACTTCTCCGATGACATCCGCCGCGCCCAGCAGAAGCTGTGCGAGCTGGAGGAGGAGTGCTGCATGAAGATCTCCGACATCAAGGAGATCAACCGCAAGATGTCCATCGGCGAGGCCAAGGCCCGGCGGGCCAAGAAGGAGATGGTGGAGGCAAACCTGCGCCTGGTGATCTCCATCGCCAAGAAGTACACCAATCGCGGACTGCAGTTCCTGGATCTGATCCAGGAGGGAAACATCGGCCTGATGAAGGCGGTGGACAAGTTCGAATACCGCCGGGGATACAAGTTCTCCACCTACGCCACCTGGTGGATCCGTCAGGCCATCACCCGCTCCATCGCGGATCAGGCGCGGACCATCCGCATTCCGGTGCACATG
>DRMK01000188.1 GCA_011322575.1 Gammaproteobacteria bacterium | reverse complement strand
GTGCAGCGCTGCGTGCGCGCCGGGGGCAAGCACAACGACCTGGACAACGTCGGCTACACCTCGCGCCACCACACCTTCTTCGAGATGCTGGGCAACTTCAGCTTCGGCGACTACTTCAAGCGCGAGGCCATTGAGTACGCCTGGGAGTTTCTCACCGGAACGCTGGGTATCGATCCGCAGCGGCTCTGGATCACCGTGTACGAGGAGGACGACGAGGCCGCCGCCATCTGGCTGGAGGAGATCGGCGTGGACCGGGCGCGCTTCTCGCGCATCGGCGCCCACGACAACTTCTGGTCCATGGGCGACACCGGCCCCTGCGGCCCGTGCAGCGAGATCTTCTACGACCACGGCCCGGAGGTGGAGGGCGGGCCGCCGGGAACCCCGCAGCAGGACGGGGATCGCTACGTGGAGATCTGGAACCTGGTGTTCATGCAGTACGACCGCGACCAGGAGGGGCGCCTGAACCCTCTGCCGCGCCCCTCGGTGGACACCGGCATGGGACTGGAGCGGCTCGCCGCCGTGATGCAGGGGGTGCACAGCAACTACGACATAGATCTGTTCCGCAGCCTGATCGAGGCGGTAGCCGGCCTGACCGAAGATCCCGCTGCCTGCGACCCGGTCTCACTGCGGGTGATAGCGGATCACATCCGCTCCTGCGCATTTCTGGTTACCGACGGCGTGGTCCCCTCCAACGAGGGGCGCGGCTACGTACTGCGCCGCATCATCCGCCGCGCGGTGCGCCACGGCAGCAGGCTGGGGCTGACGGGCCCGTTCTTCCACCGCCTGGTGGACCCTCTCATAGAGCAGATGGGGGAGGCCTACCCGGAGCTGCCCGCCGCCCGCGACTACGTAATGCGCGTGCTGAAACAGGAGGAGGAGCGCTTCGCCGAGACCCTGGAGCACGGTCTGCGCCACCTGGAGGAGGCGCTGGCGCAGGTAAAGGGGGGGGAGCTGCCGGGCGAGACGGTATTCCGCCTCTACGACACCTACGGCTTCCCGGTGGATCTGACCGCCGACATCGCCCGTGAACGGGGCGTGCGGCTGGACATGGAGGGGTTCGAGCGGCAGATGGCGGCGCAGCGCGAACGGGCCCGGGCCGCCGGCCAGTTCGATGCCGCCTTCGGAGAGCGTCTGGAGATCGAGGCGCAGAGCGAATTCACCGGCTACGAGCGCCTGGAGCAGAGCTCCCGCGTGGTGGCGCTGTACCGGGACGGCCGCCCGGTGGACTCCCTGCAGGAGGGGGAACAGGGCGCAGTGGTGCTGGATGCCACCCCCTTCTATGGCGAGTCCGGTGGACAGGTGGGAGACAGCGGGGAGCTGCGTTCGGCGGATACCCGCTTCCAGGTATCCGACACCCGCCGTGAGAGTGGCGGCGTGAATCTCCATCTCGGTAGCGTCACCTCCGGCACCCTGAAGCTCGGCGACCGGCTGGAGGCGCGGGTGGATGCGCAGCGGCGCCGCGACATCGCCTGCCACCACACCGCGACCCACCTGCTGCATGCCGCGCTGCGCCAGGTGCTGGGCGAGCATGTGACCCAGAAGGGGTCGCTGGTGGAGCCGCAGCGGCTGCGGTTCGACTTCTCCCACTTCGAACCGCTGGATGAAGCGCAGCTGGCCGCGATTGAGCGGCTGGTCAACGCCCGCATCCGCGCCAACCTGCCGGTGGAGACCCGCATCATGTCCCTGCAGGAGGCGCGCGCCGCGGGCGCCATGGCGCTGTTCGGCGAGAAATACGGCGCCCGAGTGCGAGTGCTCAGCATCGGCGATTTCTCCATCGAGCTGTGCGGCGGTACCCACGTGGCGCGCAGCGGAGATCTGGGGCTGTTCAAGATCGTGGCCGAGAGCGGCATTGCGGCGGGAGTGCGCCGCATCGAGGCGGTGGCCGGAGCGCGGGCCGAGCAGTGGTGCGCCACGACCGAGCAGCATCTGCGGGAGCTGTGCGGGCTGCTCAAGGCGGATCGGGACAGCGCCGCCGGCAAGCTGTCCCAGCTGCTGGAGCGCAACCGCGCCCTGGAGAAGGAGCTGGAGCGGCTCAAGCAGCGGCTGGCCAGCAGCCAGGGGAGCGATCTGGCGGCGCAGGCGGTGGAGATGGATGGTATCAAGGTGCTGGCGGCGCGGCTGGAGGGCGCCGACAGCAAGACCCTGCGCAGCACCCTGGATCAGCTGAAATCCCGCTTGGGCAGCGCGGCCATAGTGCTGGCCTCGAGTGACGGCCAGCGGGTGAATCTGGTGGCCGGGGTCACCAGGGATCTCACCTCCCGCATCAAGGCCGGTGATCTGGTCAACAGCGTGGCCCGCCAGGTGGGTGGCCGGGGTGGCGGACGGCCGGACATGGCCCAGGCGGGCGGCAACCGCCCCGAGGCGCTGCAGGCCGCGCTGGACGCGGTTCCGGAGTGGATCAGGCAGCAGTGTCACTGATCGTGCAGAAATATGGGGGCACCTCGGTAGGCACCCCGGAGCGGATCACGGAAGTGGCGCGGAGGATACGGCGCTGGCGGGAGCAGGGCCATGACATCGTGGTGGTGGTCTCCGCCATGAGCGGCGAAACCAACCGCCTGCTGCAGATCGCCGGAGAGATCACCCCCTCTCCCGATCCCCGGGAGCTGGATGTGCTGCTCTCCACCGGCGAGCAGGTAACCATAGCCTTGCTCTGCATGGCCCTGCACCGGCTGGGGTGCGCGGCGCGCTCCTACACTGGTGCCCAGGTGCGTATCCGCACCGACAGCACCTTCAACAAGGCGCGCATTCTGGATATCGACGAGCAGAAGGTGCGCGATGATCTGGCGCAGGGCAGGGTAGTGGTGGTAGCCGGATTCCAGGGGATGGACGACGAGGGTAACATCACCACCCTGGGGCGCGGCGGTTCGGATACCACCGCCGTCGCGCTGGCCGCTGCCCTGAAGGCCGGCGAGTGCCAGATCTACACCGATGTGGACGGGGTCTATACCACCGATCCGAGGGTGGTGCCCCAGGCGCGCCGTCTGGAGCGCATCACCTTCGAGGAGATGCTGGAGATGTCCAGCCTGGGATCGAAGGTGCTGCAGATTCGGGCGGTGGAGTTTGCCGGTAAATACGATGTGCCGTTACGGGTTCTCTCCTCCTTCGAAGAGGGGGAAGGGACGCTGATTACCAAAGAGGAACAACAGGATATGGAGCAGGCGGTGATCTCCGGGATCGCGTTCAACCGCGACGAGGCCAAGCTGACCATTCTGGGCGTGCCGGACGAACCGGGCGTGGCGTACCGGATCGTGGGCCCCATCGGGGAAGCCAATATCGAGCTGGACATGATCATCCAGAACGTGGGAGCGGATGGCACCACCGACTTCACCTTCACCGTGCATCGCAGC
>DRMK01000187.1 GCA_011322575.1 Gammaproteobacteria bacterium | reverse complement strand
GAGTGGCGGATATCCACCACCTGCGCCAGTTGCAACTGGTCCGGCTATCCCAAAGTCTCCCCAATCCCCTTCTGCCGACCAGTTTCCGGCGTGCATTCCGCCTGTCAAGGACGGAGCCGCTACGCGGTGATTTACCATTTCACCCACACAATTTGAGGAAGACCTCCCTGATTTATCCTTGAAAAGAGCACCAAACCGGCCGTCCATTATACCCATCTCCCGCCACCGTTGCCGCAGCACCCGGGGCGCTGCGTGCTACAATGTGGCGGTTTTTTCCCGGTGTCCCCTGACGCGAGCGTCCAATGGCGGGCAGTATTTGCCGATCATCACTCTGATTGGAGCACAAGAACTGATGGAGATCTACATGGTGGGCGGCGCGGTGCGCGATCAGCTGCTGGGCCTGCCGGTCGCCGATCGGGACTGGGTGGTGGTGGGTGCCACGCCGGAGCAGATGGTGGAGCGTGGTTTCATTCCGGTGGGGAAGGAGTTTCCGGTGTTTCTGCACCCGGAGAGCCACGAGGAGTATGCCCTGGCGCGCACCGAGCGCAAGGTGGCTCCGGGCTATCACGGATTCATCTTTCATGCGGCTCCCGACGTCACCCTGGAGCAGGATCTGGCGCGCCGCGATCTCACCGTCAACGCTATGGCCTTGGCCCCGGACGGCACCCTGATCGATCCCTGGGGCGGGCGGCGCGATCTGGAGCGGCGCCTGCTGCGTCACGTATCGGACGCATTCGTGGAGGATCCGGTGCGCATCCTGCGCGTGGCCCGGCTCGCTACCCGCCTGGCCGACCGGGGATTCCGGATAGCCCCCGAGACCATGCAGCTGATGAGGCGCATGGTGGAGGCGGGAGAGGTGGATGCCCTGGTGGCGGAGCGAGTCTGGGGGGAGCTGCAGCGGGCGCTGGAGGAGGAGGCGCCGGCTCGCTTCTTCGAGGTGTTGCGCGAGTGTGGCGCCCTGGCGCGGATTCTGCCCGAGCTGGATCGGCTGTTCGGGGTGCCGCAGCCGGAGCGGTACCACCCCGAGGTGGATACCGGTGTCCACACCATGCTGGTGGTGAACCAGGCTGCCAGGATCTCTACCGAGCTCGCGGTGCGCTTTGCGGCCCTGGTGCACGATCTGGGCAAAGGGCTCACTCCCCGGGAGGAGTGGCCGCGGCACCGTGGGCACGAGCGGCGGGGGATACCCCTGGTGGAACAGCTCTGCGGGCGGCTGCGGATCCCCCGCAGGATCCGGGAGCTGGCGCTGCTGGTGACCAGATACCACCTCTATTTTCATCGTGTCGCGGAGCTGCGCCCCGGCACCATGCTGGATCTGTTGCAGCGGCTGGATGCCTTCCGGCGGCCGCAGCGATTCGAGTGGTTTCTCGCTACCTGCGAGGCGGATGCGCGCGGCCGACTTGGCTACGAGGAGCGCAAACCGCCGCAGCTGGAGCTGTTTCGCGAGGTTCACCGGGCCGCAGCGGCGGTACAGCCCGGCGAGCTGGTGGCGCAGGGGGTGGAAGGGGACGCCATCGCCGCGGAGCTGCGCCGGCGGCGTCGGGCAGCGATCCGGGAGGTGCTGGGACGGTGACTGACAGGGCCCTGTCCATCGAGGGTCTGCGCAAGACTTACAGCAACGGGTTTCAGGCCCTCGACGGAATCGATCTGGATGTGGAGCGGGGGGATTTCGTGGCGCTTCTGGGTCCCAACGGGGCAGGGAAGTCTACCACCATCGGCATCATCTGCTCCCTGATCACGAAGAGCGCCGGTAGCGTAAAGGTGTTCGGTATGGATATCGAGCGGCAGCGCTCCCGGGTGCGGCGCTGTATCGGCCTGGTGCCGCAGGAGTTCAATTTCAATATCTTCGAGCCGGTGGAGGAGATTGTCCTCAACCAGGCCGGCTACTATGGCATCCCGCGCCGGGAGGCGCGCCGGCGGACGGCGGCCGCCCTGCAGCGCATGGGGCTGTGGGAGAAGCGGCGTGGCAGCGCGCGGGAGCTGTCCGGAGGGATGAAGCGGCGCCTGATGATCGCGCGGGCGCTGGTCCACGAGCCGCAACTTCTGATCCTGGACGAACCCACCGCCGGAGTGGATCTCGAGATCCGCCGCTCCATGTGGGAGTTTCTGCGCGAGACCAACCGCAGCGGCGTTACCATCATTCTGACTACCCACTACCTGGAGGAGGCTGAATCACTGTGTGACAAGGTGGCCATCATCGATCACGGGAAGATCGTGGAGCACGGTATGGTCAGCGATCTGATTGGCAAGCTGGACATGGAGACCTTCGTGCTGAACACCAGTGCGCCGCTGCGTAGGGCACCCGTGCTGGGAGACTATCCGGTGCGGCTGCTGGACAGCCGCACCCTGGAGGTGGAGATCTCCCGGAGGCACAGCATCAACATGCTGTTCGAGCGGCTCTCCGTGCAGGGGATCCAGGTGCTCAGCATGCGCAACAAGGCCAACCGGCTGGAGGAGCTGTTTCTGCGCCTGGTGGATCGGGGCGGTCGATGAGCAATCGGGTCGCTCTGCTTACCATCGTCAGCCGGGAGGTGCTGCGGTTCATGCGCATCTGGCTGCAGACGCTGCTCCCGCCGGTGGTGGTGACCGCGCTCTACTTCATAATCTTCGGCAATCTCATCGGCCCGCGCATTGGGAGGATGGATGGTTTCGACTACAGCCAGTTCATCATGCCGGGGCTGGTGATGATGGCGGTAATCACCAACTCCTACTCCAACGTGGTCTCCTCCTTCTACAGCGCCAAGTTCCACCGCAGTATCGAGGAGATGCTGATCTCGCCAATGCCAGGCTACCTGATCCTGCTTGGTTATACCCTGGGAGGAGTGCTGCGCGGGCTGGTGGTGGGGGTGTTGGTGATGGCGGTGGCGCTGCTGTTTACCGAACTGCGTGTGGAGCATGTCTGGATCACGGTGATCATTGTGGTACTGACCGCCACGCTGTTCTCCATCGGAGGTTTTATCAATGCGCTGTTTGCCAAAAGTTTCGACGACATCTCCATCGTCCCCACCTTCGTGCTCGCTCCCCTCACCTATCTGGGCGGCGTGTTCTACTCCATAGACATGCTGTCGCCGTTCTGGCGTCAGATCTCCCTGGCCAATCCGATTCTCTACATGGTAAACGGGTTTCGTTATGGGATCCTGGGGGTGTCGGATATCGGGATTGGGATCGCAATAGGCCTGATCGTGGTGATGGTGCTGCTTGCTTTCGGTGTGGCGCTTGCGCTGCTGGAGCGTGGGGTGGGGATCCGGAGCTGAAACGGCTTCTGTTCGGTGCTCTACGGGAGATTAGGTAGCAACCCCCGCCGCTGGCGGGGGTTACTGTTTGGTAACTACTATTTTTTCAGCTGATCCCGGATCTCGCGTAGCAGCAGAATCTCTTCGCTGGGTTCTGCCGGCTCCTCCGGCTTCTTCTCCTCTTTCCTTTTCAGGTTGTTGATCCCTTTTACCAGGAGGAAGACGGCGAAAGCCACGATTGTGAAGGAGATGATTTCGTTGATGAACGAGCCGATCTTTATCACCGGAGCACCGGCCTCCTCCGCCGCTGCCAGGGTGCTGAAACTCTCCTTGCCCAAATTTATAAACAGATCAGAAAAATCGACGCCACCCAACAGCAGACCGATAGGAGGCATTATTACCCCCTCCACCAGCGTGCTCACGATCTTGCCGAATGCCGCGCCGATGATGATACCTACCGCCATGTCAACCACATTTCCCTTGACGGCAAACTCCTTGAACTCCTGTATCATACCCATCGTTCCATACTCCTTGTCATTGTCGACTATTACGCTCGAATTGTAACAAAAAAAGAGGCCGCTGGAACAGCGGCCTCTACATGCTGAGCTACAACAGTGTTAAATCGGTGACACGCCCAGCGCCTTGATGGTCTCTATGTTGAGATACTTGTCCACTGGCAGGTTGTTTTTACGCTGGAATGCGTTGACTGCAGCCATGGTCTGCGAGCCAATGACACCGTCGATGGGGCCGGGGTTGAAACCCTTGGCCTTGAGCGCCCGCTGAATCTCGGTCACCTTGCCCCGGGTCATGTTGGTCTTGCACAGGATGCTGCGCCATTCCATGTGGCCGTCGGAAACCTTCTCCTTGCGGGTCACGGTTGCATAGACCGCCGGGATCTCGATGGTCCTGGTCTGGGCCGGGGTCACCAGCTCCTTGACCGTAACGGTTTTGTACTTGGCTGGTACCTTGACCGTTACGGTATGTTCAGGCTTGTCGATCACGCGTTTCCTGACCGTTTTGTAGACCGCTGGAATCGGCACCTTCTTGGTGGTGGCCGGGCTCTTCAGAACCTTGCGGGTAACGGTTTTGTAAGTGGCAGGAACCTCTACCAGGCACATGATCTCACCGGTGGCCTCGTCGATACGCTGAATCGGGCCAGTACCCTTCTTCCATGTGGTGTAGGCAGGCTTTACCAGCACCTTCTCGGTTACAGTCTCATATTTCGCCGGTACGGTGACGATCTTTGCGCCCGCCGGCTTGACCAGAACACGCTCCTCGACCCACTTGTAGGTGGCGGGAACGACCTTCAGCTTCTCATGGGCCTCCTTAACCAAGACACGCTTGGTCACGGTCTTGTACTTGGCCGGAATCACCTCGATGCGGCTGCTGGCCTCCTTCTTCACCACCTTCTCGGTTATGGTCTTGTATTTTGGCGGTACCCATGCACGAGCATAGCACTCGCCAGGCTTGGCGTTGGGGGGGAGCATAGGTCCGTCGGCAGATGCCATCGGTGCCGGAGCGGCTGTCTTCTGCTTGGCCAGCTCTTCGGCCTTGGCCTGCAGGGCACGCTCCTTCTCGGCCAGAGCGGCCTCCTTGCTCTTCAGCGCCTCCAGACGCGCTTCACAGGTGGCGCACTCATCGGCCTTGCCGACAGAGGCGGTCTCCTCTGGAGAATGGGTGTGAGAGCACGCCCCGAGCAGCAGCGCCACGGATGCCGCCATGGTCGCCTTTTCCCAAGTCTTCAATGTTTTCATTTTCACTTCCTCTGCTTCGTTTTTTATACAACAAGAAACAATCCATTCATGCCCCTTTTTGGATGCGAGCATGGCTGTAACTTCAGGCAATACACACTTTTTCCACGCAGTTATTATACCCTCCTCGCACTGTCATATGGAATATCTTTACTCGGATTTTACGGGGATGCGGATCTTCTGCCCAGGATAGATAAGATCCGGATCCTTGATTACTTCGCGATTGGCTTCGAAGATGAGAGGGTAGTCCATGGCATTTCCCAGAAACCGTTTGGCAATTCCCGACAGGGTGTCTCCTCTCACGATGGTGTAATACTCTACCTTGACGGTTTGCTCCGGGGCATCTACTGCGTCTGCCTGAACGGTGTGCACACCCTTAATATTGCCGGCCATTAGTATGGCCTTTTCGCGCGCCTCGGCTGACTCGGCCTGTCCAGAGAGAATAACGGTACCCTCCTCGTATGTTACCTCCAGTCCGGATACGCCGGGGTTGCTCTCTTCGATCTCCTGCTGGATTTTTTCCGCCGGATCGTCACTCTTGCCGAACAACTTCTTGCCGAAATCGGCTACGAAATCGAACAATCCCATCTGGCACCTCCTTCAGTGGCTGGTGGTTTCGCGCAAAATCCGGGTAAACCAGCGAGTTATATTGACCAAATTATAAACTGGGTTATGTTTGCGGGTAAACCACAAAAAAATCGTGTTGTTGTATTGATGCCACGCAAGGAGTCCTGTTAGGAGCCGTGACGGGAGAGCGCGGGCAGCAGCGGCCGCAGGAAGCGTCCCGTGTGTGAGTCCGGATGGGCGGCGACCGTTTCGGGAGTGCCGGCCGCCACGAGGGTACCGCCGCCGTCTCCTCCCTCCGGGCCCAGATCCAGAATCCAGTCGGCGGTCTTGATGACATCCAGGTTGTGCTCTATGACCACCACCGTGTTGCCCCGATCGCGCAGCCGGTGCAGCACCCCCAGCAGCTGTTCGATGTCGTGGAAATGGAGCCCGGTGGTGGGTTCGTCCAGGATGTAGAGGGTGTTTCCGGTATCGCGCTTGGACAGTTCGCGGGCCAGCTTGACCCGCTGCGCCTCGCCGCCCGACAGGGTGGTGGCGCTCTGCCCCAGGCGGATGTAGCTCAGCCCCACATCCATCAGGGTCTGCAGCTTGCGCGCCAATGGCGGGATAGCGTCGAAGAAGGAGCGCGCCTCCTCCACGGTCATCTCGAGCACCTGGGCGATGTTACGCCCCTTGTAGCGGATCTCCAGGGTCTCGCGGTTGTAGCGCTTGCCCTGGCACAGGTCGCACGGCACATAGATGTCGGGCAGGAAATGCATCTCCACCTTGATTACTCCGTCCCCCTGGCAGGCCTCGCAGCGCCCTCCCTTGACGTTGAAGCTGAAGCGCCCGGGGGTGTACCCCCTCGCGCGGGCCTCGGGGGTGCCCGCGAACAGATCCCGGATGGGGGTGAAGATGCCGGTGTAGGTGGCGGGGTTGGAGCGCGGGGTGCGGCCGATGGGGCTCTGGTCGATATCCACCACCTTGTCGAACAGCTCCAGCCCCTGCACACCGCGGCAGGGGGCGGGGTTGGTGGCCGCACGATGCAGCTCGCGGGCGGCGAGGCGGTAGAGGGTGTCGTTGATGAGGGTGGACTTGCCGGAGCCGGAGACGCCGGTGACCACCGTCATCAGCCCCACCGGGATCTCCACCTCCAGGTCACGCAGGTTGTTGCCGCTGGCCCCCAGCAGCCGCAGCATGCGCTCCGGATCGGGGGGAATGCGCCGCGCCGGTACCGGGATGGTGCGCCTGCCCGACAGATACTGCCCGGTGAGTGACTCCCGGCACGCCATGATCTCCCGGTGATCCCCCTGCGCCACGATACGTCCGCCGTGCACTCCCGCACCGGGGCCGATGTCCACTATGTGGTCGGCGCGGCGCATGGCATCCTCGTCGTGCTCCACCACGATCACGGTGTTGCCCAGATCGCGCAGGTAGGTGAGGGTGCGCAGCAGGCGTTCGTTGTCCCGCTGGTGCAGGCCGATGGAGGGTTCGTCGAGGATGTACATCACCCCCACCAGGCCCGCGCCAATCTGGCTCGCCAGGCGGATGCGCTGCGCCTCGCCCCCCGACAGGGTTTCGGCGCTGCGCTCCAGGGTCAGGTAATCCAGCCCCACGTCCACGAGAAAGCGCAGCCGCAGGGTGAT